>JACQQI010000021.1 GCA_016207115.1 Candidatus Nealsoniibacteriota bacterium | reverse complement strand
GTATATCCCAAGTGTTTTTCTTCTATAGTTTTTAAAAATTTTATATTACTAACAACGGTTTCTTCGAGATCGCCACTCAAGTCGAATACGCGGAATAATTCTTCGGTCCAAGTTTTTAATTCTTCGTCTTTATCGCCAGCTCCATATAAATCTATAGACATTGTTTTCCCTCTTCCTTTCAATCCAATTAAGTATAAACTTGTAGCAACATATCCTTCGACGGTATTTCTAGGTGTATACTCAATTTTCTCTAGTCCCTCCCACACTTTCGGCACTTTAAGCTCGTATCCGTCAATCTTATTGACGACTTTATACTCATCCCCCCACAAACTCTTGACCACCCTCACTCCCTCGGGCAAAGTTTCGTTCAACTTAGCCGTGGCCTGCTGATTCTGCCACCACCAAAAAACACTTCCGGCCGCGGCCAGAAAGCCCAGGATTAAGAGAAAGACAATAATTTTCCTCCTCATGGATTTCTTTTTTCATCTTACTCCCGTCAAACTAAAGGACAAGCCTTCAAAACGGCTTGCCCCAGAATAACCTGTGGAAAACTTTTAACTACAAACCGACGAGGGTCTTGACTTTGGAAACCGGGACGGCTTCGACCGGGCTACCAGAACCCGACGAGACCAGTCCGACCAAGTTGCCTTCGATGTCGAACAAGGGACTGCCCGCGGCCCCGCTCTTTTCGATCAGATTGGTCTGAATCTGGTTTTCGTCAAAGGATTTGACAACGCCTTCATTGACGCTTTTTTGATAATTAGAACCCGCCCCGCGATAGCTGATGAGAAAAACTCTTTGTCCCGGTTTCAGCTTGGCAAAATCGGCCCAGCCGGTGGTATTTAAGTTGTTGGCTTCGAGCTTGACCAGAGCCAGATCGGCTTGGGCGTCCCGCCGCAGCACCTGAAAAGCTTGGGGCTGGCCGTCGATGAAAAAGCTGAGGTTTTCTCCCGACGGGATCAGGCTCGACCGGGTCACGACCAGGCCGTCGTTGGTCACGACCAAGGCCGATCCTTCCAGGACTCCCCCGCTCCGGAGTTTGGTGCGGACGCCGACGACGGTCCGGGAGACCTTGTCCACGGCCTCCTGCAAAGCCGTGTTCTCTTGAATGACCACCTCTTTCCTTTCGGTGACGTAGACCGGCGGCCGTTCGAGCCGGTACTGGTAAAAGAGCGGTTTTTCGATAAAGTAGGGCCAGAAAATCTGGTCGCTAAAAATGCCGCCGGCCATGCCGAAGACAAAAATCAAGAGGAGATAGAGAAAGCTTTTGCGCATGCGAATTAAGCGACTTTGGCCCGGACCGGGTTGGCTCGGACGGAAGGTTTCGGAAGAGAAAAAACGATCCGGCCATTTTCCTCATCAATCCCGACCGGTCGGCCGGGTTGAATCTCACCCAAAACCAGTTTCAGGGCCAAAGGGTCCAAAATCAGCTGCTGGATGACTCTCTTCAAGGGCCGGGCGCCCAGATTCGGGTCAAAGCCTTTCTCGGCCAGAAATTCCTTGGCTTTTTCCGAAAAGCGCAGCTCGATCTTTTTGAGACTCAGCCTTAAAGCCACCTTTTCCAGCTCCAGCTCGACGATCTTTTTAATTTCGGTTTTCCCCAGATAGTTGAAGATGATGATCTCGTCGATGCGGTTTAAGAACTCGGGGCGGAAGCTTTCCTTGAGCGCCGACAAAACCTTGTCTTTGAGAGACTCTTTCTGGGCGATTTTCACGTCGCTCGGAGAGAAGCCCAGGGCCGCTTCCCGGGTGATGATTTCCGAACCGACGTTGGAAGTCATGATCAAGATGGCGTTTTTGAAGGAAGCGACGCGGCCCTTGGCGTCGGTCAAGCGGCCGTCTTCCAGAATCTGCAAAAGCAGATTAAAGACTTCGGGGTGGGCCTTTTCGATCTCGTCCAACAGGACGACGCTGTAGGGCCTTCTCCGAATCTTCTCGGTCAGTTGGCCACCCTCTTCGTAACCAACGTAGCCCGGAGGACTGCCGATCATCTTGGAAACCGTGTGCCGCTCCATGTACTCGGACATGTCCAGGCGGATCAGAGCGTTTTCGTCATTGAAAAGAAACTCGGCCAAGGCCCGGGCCGTTTCGGTCTTGCCCACGCCCGTCGGACCCAGAAACATGAAAGAACCCATCGGCCGGTTTTCTTCGGCGATGCCGGCGCGCGAGCGGCGGATGGCGTGGGCACTGGCCTGGATGGCTTCCTCCTGACCGACGACCCTCTGGGCCAGAATTCCTTCGATCCGGCCTAATTTTCGCGCCTCTTCTTCGATCAGACGGGTGGTGGGAATGCCCGTCCAGCGCGAAACCACTTTGGAGATATCCTCTTCGTCTACTTCCTTCTTCAAGAGAGGTTTGCCCTTTTGCGCCTTGGCTAACCGACTTTCTGTCACCGAGAGCTGTTTTAAAAGCAAGGGAATCTGCCCGTATTTGATCTCGGCCACCTTTTGCAAGTTGCCTTCTCTCTGCGCCACTTCGGCCGAAAACTGGGCGGCCTCGACCTCTTTCCTCAAATCCTTGATCTTGTCCACCATTTCTTTTTCCCCTTTCCAGCGGCCTTCGACGGCCCGGATCTTTTCCGCCAGATCGGCCACCTGACGGGCCAGAGCCTTGATTCTCCGAGTCGAGCCTTGGTCTTCCTCTTTCTTCAAAGACTGCCTCTCAATTTCCAGTTTTTGGGCTTCGCGCTTTAAAACGTCGAGCTCGGTCGGCTCGGATTCGACCTCCAGGCGCAGAGAACTCATAGCTTCATCCATTAGATCCACCGCCTTGTCGGGTAAAAAACGGTCGGAAATGTAGCGGGCCGATAACTCGGCGGCGGCCCGTAAAGCCGCGTCCTTGATCTTGACGCCGTGGTGCAATTCATACTTTTCTTTGATGCCCCGCAGAATCAAGACCGCGTCCTCGATCGTCGGTTCGGCCACGTAAATCGGCTGGAATCTTCTTTCCAGGGCGGCGTCCTTTTCGATGTATTTCTGATATTCCTTGAGGGTGGTCGCGCCGATGGCCTTCAGTTCCCCCCGCGCCAGGGCCGGCTTCAATAAATTCGAAGCGTCGATGGCGCCTTCGGCGGCGCCCGCGCCCACCAAGGTGTGCAGTTCGTCGATGAAAAGAATGTAGTGCCCGGCCGAACGGTTGAGTTCCTTTAAGAGGGCTTTGATGCGGTCTTCGAACTCGCCCCGGTATTTGGTGCCGGCGATAATCGAGCCCAGGTCCAGGGCAATCAGTTCTTTACCCCGCAGGCTTTCCGGCACTTCGTTGTTGATGATCCTCTGGGCCAAGCCCTCGACCACGGCCGTTTTCCCCACGCCGGCCTCCCCGATCAGAACCGGGTTGTTTTTGGTCCGGCGGGACAGAACCTGCATCAGACGGAGGATTTCGTTTTCCCGGCCGATGACCGGATCGAGCTTCCCCTGGCGGGCCAATTGAGTCAGATTCCGGGCGTATTTCTCGACCACCTGGTATTTTGATTCGGGCTCGGGATCGGTGATCCGCTGGCCGCCCCGAATCTGGGCCAGCGTTTTTAGAGCGGTTTCATAGTCGAGCTGGCCGAACTCCAGAGTCGCCGCGCCCCCGCCCGGCTGAAGAAAAGCCGCCTTTCCCAGAAGCTCTTTGGCCCGGCTGGGCACGTCCAGCAGAGCCAAAAACAAATGTTCCACGGAAATGAATTCGTCGCCCATCTTCAGGGCTTCGTGCTTGGCCCGCTCCATGACCCGACCCATGTCCTGGGTCAAATAGAACTGGCCGAAAGCCTGGGGAGAAACAATCGTCGGGATCCGGGTGATCTCCTGGTCAATCTTCTTTTTCAGGCTCTCGTAGTCCACGCCCAACTTCTGGAGCAAAACCAAAACCACGCTTTCTTCCTGGGAAAGCAGAGATAATAAAAGATGGAGAGCGTCGATCTGCTGCTGCCCCTTTTCTTGGGCTAGAGACTGCGCCTGCAGGACCGCCTCTTGGGCTTTGTGAGTGAAATTACCACCGTTCATCGTCTAGATTTTATCACTGATTGAGGAGCGAATCAAGCCGGCTTGACAAACGGGTAGAGAGGAGGCATAAAGCACCATCGAGTCAGAGCTGGCTCGGTAAAACAAACCAAGGAGGGACCATTGAAACATCGGTTCTTTTTCATTCTCATCGCACTGGGGATTTTGCTCGCCTGTCGGACGACGGATTTGCTGGCGCCACCGACAGTCGCGCCGCCGGGAGAGGAAGAGGAAACGACCGGGCCGACGGCCACGCCCAAAGTGGCTCGTCCGGTGCCGAGCGAAACTACCCCGCCGACTCCCGTCCCGACCGTCACCAACACGGTCAACCCGCCCGTTCCCCAAAGCCGACCGACGAACGCTCTACGGCCAACCTCGATCCGGACGTCGACGCCGACGACCACACCATCGCCGACTAATCCGTGTTCGGTGCCGCCGACGATCGAGTACTTCGAAGCCAATCCGAGCGCCATCGCTTTTGGTCAATCCACGGCTTTGAGTTGGGGCAAAGTGGACAACGCAACCAAAGCAGTGATCAGTCCCGGCATCGGCGGAGTGGGCACGCCGGGCTGGCAGATGGTCAACCCCGCCAACACCACGACCTACGTCTTGACGGCGACGGGTTGCGGCGGCACCACCGTCAAACAGGTCACGGTCGTCGTGACCAACAGTCCGCCCCCCGGAGCGTCACCGACCAACGGTCCGTCGCCGACCAATCCGCCGGGTGCCACAGAAACAAAATCGGTGAGCACGCCGCCGCCGACTCTCCCGAACGGAACGCCGCCGCCCACGGCCATTCCCCCGCCGCCCACGGCAAAACCCTAACGATGAGAAAAAGCAAAGAACCCAGACAGAATCTTGTCTGGGCTCTTGTTTTTTATATATAAACCCGACTACTCACTCTTCTCTCCCAAAACCGCGTTGACCGTTCTTTCTTTTTCACCGCTCAGCACCTTCAGAGCGATGGTTTCGCCGGGACTGTATTTCTGAATTATCTTGGCCAAAGGATTCTCGGTCGTAATTTTCGAGCCATTCAATTCCAGAATGATATCGCCGTCTTTCAGGCCGGCCTTCTCGGCCGCCGATCCCGCGGCCACGGCCACTTCTTGGGCTTTTTCACCGTGGATGACCCAGGCGCCGTAATTGACCGGCAATTTATTCTCTTTCTGAACTTGGTCGGTGATCAAAATATATCTCACCCCCAAAAAGGGATAGGTGATCTGGCCCGTGCTTTTGACCTGCTGGATGTCCCGCTTGGCCAGATTAATGGGAATGGCGAAGCCGATGCTCTGGGCGTCCTGGACCGTGGCCGTGTTGATGCCGATGACTTCGCCGCGCAGATTCAAAAGTGGGCCGCCGGAATTGCCTTTGTTGATGGCCGCGTCGGTCTGGATGACATCTTCCAAGGTCTCGGTGAAAGTGCCGCCCGAAGCCGTGATCGTCCGGCTCAATCCCGAAACGACGCCCGTCGAAACGGTGTTGCGGAACTCGCCTAAAGCGTTGCCGATGGCCACGACGGTCTGGCCGATTTCGAGCTTGTCGGAATCGCCCAATTTGACCACGCGGAAAGGCTGGGCTTTCAGGCTGCCGCTGCCATCCACGCTCTTCTCTTTCTCGATCTTCAAAACCGCCAGGTCCTGGGTCGGATCTTTGGCCAAAACCTTGGCCGGAAACTTCTGGCCGTCGTTGGTCAAAACCGTGTAGTCGGCGCTGTCATCCAGCACCACGTGCTTATTGGTCAAAACGATGCCGTCTTCGGAAATGATGAAGCCCGATCCCCCGCCGATTTCCTTCTTTTCGGTCCCTTTTTGCCGGTACTGGGGAATCTGGATCTGGAAGAAGGGATCGTTGAAGAACTGGTCAAAAGGAGAAGCGTAATACTCTTCGAAAACCGGCAGGTCTTTGCTGATGATAATCGAAACGACGGCCGGCGAAACGTCTTTGACGACTTTGATGACGGCCTGTTCCTGGCTCGTCTGAGGCGCGTAATCGGGAATGGTGGCGCCCGGAGTCGGGCTCGGGCTCGGCGCCAGCCAAAGCAGCTCAGCTTTCAGTTTTTCGAGATAAACCCGGAGGGCTTGGGGGTAAGAATCCGTCGGCAGAGCGCCCGCCGAGAAGCTCAGGGCAGAGAAAGCAACGATCAAAAGAACCGCCGCGGGAACAACCGGAAAACGAACGGGCTGGTTTAAAAAAACTCTGGCTTTTTGCAAGAATTCTTTTCTCATATTAAAAATTGGTTAGCTTTTCATGGCTCGTCTCACCCTCTCTTTAGCTAGAACGAGGGCGACCTCGCGCGGGTTGCGGCCCGATTTCAAAGACCGGCGCAAAACCGCCTGGGTCGCCCGGCGGATCTTTTCTCCGACGATCCGGAACATGGCTTGGGGCGAACGGCCGCGGTATTCGGCAAAAGAAGAAATGACGCCGCCGCCGTTGGCGACAAAATCCGGCACGATGAGAATTCCTTTTTGCCAGAGCTTTTCTTCGATTTCTTCCGGGATGGGAATATTGGCGCCCTCGACGATGATCCGGGCTTTGACCCGCTGATAGTTCTTTCGGTTGATGACGTCGGAAACGGCCGCCGGAATCAAAACGTCCACCGGCAACTCATAGATTTTTTCTAAGGGCAGGATCTGGGCCCCGGGGTAAGCGGTCAGGGACTGCCTTTTTTCTTTCAATTCGAGCAGTTTTTCCACGGACAATCCTTCTTTATCGAAAACGGTTCCGTCCACGTCGGCGACGGCCACGATCTTGGCTCCCAGCTCGGCCAAGTGCCGGGCGGCAAAAGTGCCGACGTTGCCAAAACCGGCCACGGCCACCTTTGCGCCAACCAGATTCTGGCGCCGCAACCCCATGGCCACCTGGGTCGCCTGGGCCACGCCAAAGCCGGTCGATCCCAGTTCGTGCGGCAAACCGCAGCTGCATTCACCCTCAACGCAGAGACAAAAATCCTTGGGCTTGCCCGTGCTCGATTTCCAAATGCCCAAAGCCTGGCTGAACCATTTCATCTCCTGCTCACCGGTGCCGATGTCGGGTCCGGCAATGTAATATTTGGGGACAAAAGGGGCCAATAATTTAGCGAAAGCCTGGATGATTGCCTTTTTTTCTTTCGGAGAAATCTTTTTGGGGTCAACCAGAATGCCGGCCTTGGCGCCGCCAAAGGGCAATTCGAATAGGCTATTCTTCCAGGTCATGGTCCGGGCGAGACGGAATAATTCGAACGGAGTCAAGCCGGCGGCCAGGCGGATGCCGCCCTTGCCCACGCCCAAAGCCAGGTTATCAATCACCAACAGACCCCTAAAGCGAGGGCTTGAGGAGTTAACCTCGAGAACGTGTTGTGGGCCGAATTCATCGGCGATAATTTGGTTCTTAACTTTCATTGAATGAATATCTTTTTTGCTTCCTCCCAAAAAGAGGGGTTGGCCCTCTTTTCCTTCAGCCAATACCACCATTCTACGCCCCAGAAGTAAAACGTGTCGAGGCCGGTGGATCGGGCAAACTCAATGTTATCACGAAATTTCTCTGGCGTCATCGTCTTTGACTGTTCGGCCAAAGGCAGATCATAGAGCAGTTTGGGCCCCCAGGGCTCGGCCTGCAACTCGATGTTGATAACTCTTTTGCCGAAGATTTTTTTAATCAACTCGGCTTTCCGGTGGTAAAAAACCGGCGGGAAGGGGTAGTCGGCCGAGAGGCCCAGCTCCTTGACCCAAGCGACGCGGTACAGAGTCGTGCCGACGATATCCCCAATTCTCGCAACTTGGAACCAGAGCGACCACTCGCCGCTGTCGGAAACAATGACCGGGCGTGAATCTAACGACTTGACCAGGGCCATTTCTTTTTTCAGAAAGTTTTTATCGGCCGGCGGACACTCGCCGAACGAAAGCAAGGGTTCGTTCTCGACTTGCCAGGCCCAGATGGCCGGATTGGATTGATATCTCGAGACGACTTGCCGGATCAACCCGAGAACGGCTTCTCGTTGCTGGTCTTCTGTCTGGACTCGCGCCCACTGAGGAATGTGACACTCGGGCCAGCGAGGGGTCTTCCGGCCCAAGACCAGGATGACATCAGCACCCTGCGCTTGCGCCTGTTCTAGCTGCCAGTCTAGGTCTTCAAAACGGTACTGGCCCTCTTGGGGCTCGAGAAAATCCCAAGCCGGGCTGATCTTTAAGTGTTTGACCTCGAGATCCTCGAGCAGGGCAAGATATAGGCTTCTCCAATCCAGACCCAAATTCTGAGCGTGCTTTTGGGAGAAATCGACGCCCCAAGTGATTTTTTCTGATGGAGACGCCCGGCCAATGAAAAAGTAGGCAAAGGAAACAATGACAAAGACCAAGAGGATGAGGCCGAAGATTTTTAGAGTTTTGGCCAAATTAATTCTCACAGCATTTCTCAATGATTTTTTGAATCTTGAAAGTTCCCAGTTTTTCTCCTTCGACAAAACCCTCAAAGGCTTTCTCGGCTAAATGTCCTTGTTCAATCAAATCAAAAAGCCATTCTCGAGCCAGCTTGGGCGCTTTCTGTTCGACGCCAAAGTCAGACTTTAAAAGCCACCGTTTGTTAAACTCTTCGTGCGAACCGATGGTCGGGGCGATGACCAGGGGCAGACCCAGGGCGGTGTAGAAAGAAAGTTCCGAGGGTTTGGTCCAGAGAATGTCGGTCTGCCGTAGGGCCTGGTTGAAACGAAGGAAATAGTCATTGACCGTCGGGGCCGACAGAATCTCGACGCTTCCCCTTTCGCCCCGGCCCAACCGCCCGACCTGGGTCTCAAAATACTCCCGCACGTCTGGCCGGGTACCCGCGGCCAACCATAATCGGATCCTTCCGGTCCGGATCTCAGTCCCCAGGCTCTGGAGGATTTCTCCGCCGATTTCTTTTTGAGCGCCGGCCCCGCCCACGGCCAGCATCAGGGTCAAGGGGTGGTTGGGTTGAGACGCTAATCCCCCCAGGTATTTTTCAACGAGCGGTTGGTATTTGTTCAGAAACTTCTGTTGCGGATCCAGGTTAAAGAGCCGGTGTTTCAGGTCTTGTTTTAAGACCGTCAGGTCCTCGCCACCGAGATTCTCCGGAGGCAAAGGATAACCGGTCAAGAAGATGTTCTCCGGTCTCACGCCATAGAGCTTTAACCTTTCGACGACCCTGGGTGTCGGCGCCAGATAGCGGATGCGGCTCTTTTCCGGCTCCAGGCTCGCCCATGTCCGGGCAATGTCCGTGTCGCAGACAACGCAGAAGATTTCGCCGGGATAGCCGAAAAACTCAGCCATGAAAGCCGGAACAAAAAAGGAGCTGACCAGGGGCCGAGGACTCTCCTTGAGTCGAGTGATCAAGTGCTCGCCCCAACCCGCCTTGAAGCCAAGGAAGATCTGCTTCAAAGAAAGGCTGGCCGCCGACTGATCGCGCTGCGGATAGAATGGCGGCACTTTCTGGAAAGCATCAAAAAGCGAAAAGGCCAGGTTTCCGATCAAGGGTACGCGCTTGAAGGCCGAGACCGCTTCGTAAAACTTTCTGGAACTCGCCCAAATCTGCCGGTCTTTCTCCGGCAGGTCCGGGTAATTATTGGCGTTGATGACCTGGCCCGACAAAGCCAGGTGGCGCAGGTTGTGAGCGGTGCGTTGATGGCCGTAGCCCATGTCCACCGCCACCACCCAAGCCTTTTGACCGGAAGGAGATTCCATACAGTTACATTCTAGCAGATTTAGAAGCTCAAGAACTCCGGCCCTCGGTCACGGTTGATCCTCCAGGTGAGATAGGCAAGGAAGACCAGAGCCGAGGCCAGAAACAAGACCGAAACCTGGTCGAAGGCCACGTGACTAAAAGGAATCTTCAGCGACAGATCAATGATCAAAAGTAAACCGCTCAGCCCCAACCAGAGCAGCCAAGAAAGAACCTGGCCTAAGGGCAAAGAGATCAGGCCCAGGACACCGAAGAAAAAACCGGCCAGAGTCAAGTAAGGGACCAAAGGAACGAGCAAAAGGTTGGTCAGCGGAGAAACCAGGGAAAAGTAGCCAAAATTGTAGACCAAAATCGGCCCGGTGAAAACCTGGGCCGCAAAAGTCGTCGACAAGCTAGATTTCAAAAACTCGGGCAGCCTTTTAAAGACCTTTCCTTTGAAGAACGCTTGCCAATAAATCAGCCCGGCCAGGGCGAGAAAAGACAGCTGAAAGCCGACGTCGAACCTCAACAATAGAGGATTCTCGGCCAAGAGAATAACCGCCGCCCAGGCCAGGACGCGAGAGCCGTCAGCCAAGCGACCCAAGCTTTGCGCCCAGAGAAAGAGGCTCACCATTACTCCGGCCCTCAGGGCCGAAGCGGGCGCGCCGATCATCAGGATAAAAAGCCAGATGAAAATGAGAGAAACCAGCGAGGCCGGCGCTCGCCAAAACCCTAGGTTCAAAAGAAGGCCGGTCAACAAAAAACTGATGATGGTAATGTTCATGCCCGAAACGGCGGTCAGGTGCCGGGTGCCAGAAAGATTCAATTTCTCTTTCCATTCCGGAGGAATATTTTCTTCGGCGCCAAAGACCAAGGCTTCAAAGATGCCCAGCTGGGGCGGGGACAAAAGCCTCCGCCAGACCAATTGGAACTGGTTTTTAAACCCGAAGAGGATCTGGCGGAGCGGGTTTCCCTGTTCTCTTTCTAAAAGTTTGATTTGCGGAAAAACCGAGGTGGAGTAGATCCCCTCTTTTTGCAAATAACTGCGGTAATCAAAGCCGTTCGAGTTTTCCGGCGCCTTCAGCTCCCCCGTCATCTCGAGCCGGTCGCCGTAACGGTATTCGGGATACCGACGGGCCACGACCAGTATTTTCTCCCCTTCTTTCGTCCTGATTCTTAGTTGTTGGCTCTTGTTCCGCATTTCCGGCTCTTCGTCCACGAGGCCGGACAAAACAATCGCCTGGCCCGTGTCGTTGAATTCTTTCAGTTTAGAGCCGAACATCTCGTTCGCCGCGGCCTGATAGCGCAGGCCGCCGAAGGCGAAAGAAATGAGCAGGAGGCCGGCGACGGCGAATCGCCGATCGAGCCAAAACAGAAAAATCCAGAGCGAGCCCAAAAGTAAAAAACCTAGCCAGAACGGTTGAGAAACATTGAAAAAGGAAGCGGCCGAGATCCCGGCGATGAAAGCGACGCACGACCGGAAGAACAGCTTTCCTTTGGACATATTAGATTCTAACTGATTCCAAGCTTTATAAAAAGATGTGGCGCCGACTCTTTTGTCGGCGCCGCACTTTGGCTATCGATCACTCCCCTCACACGGCTGATAGCCTTGTTCCGCCAAAGATTTTTCATAATCTCGACGAAACATTGGTTTATTGCCGGGCGCCAGCACCCGGCCAGTCGCGGGAGAAAAAGGGATGAAAGTCATGTTTCCGTGTTTTTTGACTTTCGTTCGCCCATCGGAAATGACGACCGTTTGCTGCTGGTCGCCACTCCCACGCTTAAAGAACCAACGCATCTCGCTCACCTCCGATCATTTAAGAATGTTTCAGAATAAACGATGGTGACCAAAAAGTCAAATCCTTATCCGGCAAATCCTAAAAAGACTTTCGATGTCTTTCCTTGTTTCTGAAAGAAATTCTTTGGGATAGGGTCTGGTTTTTTCAAATTTCGGGTCCAACGTCTTCTCTGGCCGGAAGTTCTGCAGGAAATAAGCCCGAGCCGGGGCGATGTCTTGGGTAATTTGAATAATGTCGTGCTTAGAATGAATTCCCCTCACGACGGTCGTGCGGAACTCGTAATCAATGCCCGATTTCTTGATAATCTCAATGCTTTTTCTAATATCTTTTAAATTAATTTTGGCTCCCGTCGCTCGATCATAGTTTTTCGTTTTGCGCTTTGCGCTTTTCGCTTCTAGCGGCGCCTTGATGTCCATGGCCACATAATCTACCAGATTCTGTTTAATCAATCTCTCCAACATCTTTGGGTTGCTGCCATTGGTGTCCAGTTTGACCAGAAACCCCAGTTTTTTAATCTTTCCAATGAATTCTGGCAGATCGGAATTTATCGTCGGCTCGCCGCCACAGATAACGACGCAATCCAATAGTCCTTTGCGTCTCTTCAAGAAATCGAAAAACTCCTTTTCTGAAATCCGGGGTTGTTTTTTAATCTTCTCGGGTAAAACCAACTCCGAAGAATAACACCAGGGACAGCGGAAATTACAACCGATCAAAAAGACCGTGCAAGCTACCTTGCCCGGATAATCAATTAAGGTTGTTTTCTGCAGGCCGCCGATGAGCATTCTCCAATTCTAACACAAAAGTTCTTAAAAATGGCGAAAGGAGAGACACGGATCTCTCCTTTCTTGTTACTTAAAGGAGTTTTTTTTGATTTCTCCTTTGTTTCTCCTCCTGGACTCGGCGCAACCAGTTGACCACGGTACCGCCAAGCCAAACCATCTTGCCTCTGATGACTGCTTCGTCTTCGCCGAGAGACGATTTTAATGCGTCAACTTCGTCGAAAAACTGACGAAGATCAACGCCCTCTCCTCGACGGATCTGGGCCCCCTCAACGATTGCTCGAACCGCGCCATCAATCTGATCATCCATTTTTTCCTCCCGGAAAAGAAAAGATTTGGCTCTCGAAAGAGCCAGGCTTAAAAACGAAGTTAATTTCGTTTTCAAGCCTCGCTCTTCATCACAAACTCGGTAGTAGATGAGAACGGAAACAAGTTTTTGTCGCGAATAATCTCATGATGATAATTCTTCAGAATCTCCTCGAACAATTCTTTCTTCCTCTCTAAAAATACGGTACCGTTTTTATATAAATATCCGTAGAGTTTTCGGAGCTGGTTAACTCCACCGTATCTTATTCTATTGATCCTCTTACCGGGGTAGTCAAGAGAGCCTACGGGTAATCCCAATGCGACAAAACGGGACTGAACGACGGTTAAAAACTCGCAATTCCCCTCGATATTAAATTCTCCGCCATAAGAAATGTATATCTGCCCAGAATCGCCTCGCCTAACTCGTTTAGATTTATTAATACAACCATCTGCGTCAAAGACGCCTCTGATAAAATGATTTTCAAGATGTTTTGGAATATCAGGAAACCTAACGGTAAAAGTTTTCCGCGGCGTTACAAAATAACAAGCCAAGTCCTCAACCATTTTAAAAGATCGAAATACGACTTCCGTAGCATGATTTTTCTCTTTCTGGTAATCTCTGCCAGTCCACTTAATCACGGTCTTAAATTTCATAAGATGAGCTATGTCTTTATTGGCGAGACGAAGCCTTATTTTATTCTCGGTTATCGCCCCATCTCCGCTTAAAAAACCAAGCCAATATGCTTTTTTCTCCGTGTTTATTTTAGAAAAGAAGGTTTCGTCGAGAAGGTATCTCCGGTGGGCCAAGCTTAATTTCATCCTTTGCTCGGGAGTAATAATAACAATCCTTCTCTTAATCGCGCAGCAAAGACACCTGTAGGGATGCTTCAGCTTTCTTAGAAAATCTCCCCTGACAGAGTTTATTTTGCCGCAATCTGTGCAACTGACAAGAGATTTTCCGCTTATGCCTCCCTTCCAAAAATGACATTTTGGACCAGAATTCCAAGGCTGCGACCTTCCTTTTAAGGCTTCGCTTAATTTTCTTTTGTGTTCTTCGGTAAAAGAAGGTTTCTTTTTCCCTTTCAGGGCCAAACTTAACTTGACTTTTGTCTTTTCTGATAATCTCTTTCCCTTCTGGGCTTCGCCTATCTTTTTTCTTGTTTCGGGAGAATTCAGGTAACCCAGCCTTTCCTTTCTCTCCAAACGCACCAGGCTCATTTTCTTTTTTGTTTCTTCTGAATGATGTCTCGTTATCATAAATTCGTCTTCATTATCTCTCCCAGAATCATTACTGGATTTGTCCTTTTCTGAGCTTAAATACTCTCCGTTGATCATATTCGGTACGCTTCCCAATATTCCATTGGCTAAGCAATCTAATGTATCCTACAATTCTGGAGTAAACCTCGCAGGGCTGTTTGATGGTGCACTCGGGACAATAGAAATGCTCGCCCGAGATATAGCCGTGAGTCGGACAGACGGAAAAGGTCGGGGTAATGGTGATGTAGGGCAAGCGGTGCTTCTCAAAAACTCTTTTAACCAGGGCCTTGACAGACTGGGCGTCGGAAAGCCGCTCGCCCAAGAACAAGTGCAAAACGCAGCCGCCCGTATACTTGCTTTGGATTTCGTCTTGCAATTTCAGGGCTTCAAAAACATCGTCGGTAAATCCGACCGGCAGTTGGGTGCTGTTGGTATAATAGCCGACGGCCTTGGTGCCGGCCGTGATGATGCCGGGATGTTTTTCCCGGTCTTTGAGGGCCAACCGGTAAGAAGCAGACTCGGCCGGCGACTGCTCTAAGTTGTAGAGGTTGCCGGTTTCTTTTTGGTAATCAATCAGCCTCTCTCTCATGAAATCGAGGACGCTGAGGGTAAATTTCTGACCGCGCCGGGAAGCGATGTTCTCTCCCAGAAAGTTGAGTGAGGCTTCGTTCGCGCCCACCAGGCCGATGGTGGAAAAATGGTTGCCGAAATAGGCTCCGCGCATCTTCTTAACTCCCTCGAGATAATGCCGCGAATAAGGGTAGAGCCCTTTGTCGATAAAATTCTCCAAGACCTTCCTCTTGATTTCCAGAGATTCTTTGGCGATGTCCATGACTTTTTTCAGCCTCTCAAAAAACTCGCCTTTGGTCTTGGAGAGATAGCCGATTCTCGGCAGATTGATGGTGACGACGCCGATCGAACCGGTGTTGGCCCCGGCGCCGAACAATCCTCCGCCGCCGCGGTTGTAGAGCTCTCGCTTGTCGAGCCGAAGTCGACAACACATCGAACGAACGTCCTCGGGCTTCATGTCGGAATTGATGTAGTTGGAAAAATAGTTGACACCGTACTTGGCTGTCGCTTCCCACATTGGTTCCAGAACCGGATTTTCCCAGTCAAAGTCGGGCGTGATATTAATCGTCGGAATGGGAAAGGTGAAAACCCGGCCGTGGGCGTCGCCCTCCATCATGCATTCATAAAAGGCGCGGTTGAACATGTCCATTTCCATCTGAAAATCGGCGTAGGTCTCGGCCATGGGTAGGCCGCCGATGACGACCGGCATTTTCGCAAAAACCGGAGAGACTTTGAGATCTAGAGTAACGTTGCTAAAAGGGTTTTGAAAACCAACCCGCGTCGGCACCGACATGTTGAACAAAAACTCCTGCAGGCACTGTTTGACCTGCGGATAGCTCAAATTATCGTAACGGATAAAAGGAGCTAAAAGAGTATCGAAATTAGAAAAGGCCACCGCGCCGGCCACTTCGCCGGTGATGGTGTAGAGAAAATTAACGGCCTGGCCCAGAGCCGTGCGGAAATGCTTGGCCGGTTTGGTTTCCACCTTGCCCGCCACGCCGCCGAACCCCCTGACCAAAAGGTCGTAGAGATCCCAGCCAGCGCAGTAGGGCGCCAGAGAATCCAGGTTGTGCAAATGGAAATCGCCGCCTTCGGCCGCCTCCCGGACTTCTTGGGGATAGATTTTATTCAGCCAGTATTTTTTAGAGAAAGCCGAGGTAATGTAGTGATTCAACCCTTGCAGAGAGTAGGCCATGTTGGCGTTTTCTTTGACCTGCCAGTCAAGTTCCTGAATATACTGATCCACCAGATTGACCGATTCGTCCATGACACCCACGGCTTCGCGAATTTTCTTTCTCTGATCCCGGTAGAGAATGTAAGCCCGGGCCGTCTCGACCAACCCCTCGAGGATCAGAACTTCTTCGACGACGTCCTGGACTTGCTCGACGTGAGGAATTTCTTCGACCTTAAAGCGCCGATTCAAAATCTGGATGACCCGATCGGTCAACTTTTTGGACTTGAGGCCGTTGCCCTTGGTCGTCGCGGTCAGGGCTTTGTGGATGGCGGTTTCGATGCGGGAACGATCAAAATCGACGGCCACCCCGTCTCTTTTTTGAACCTTTTCAATCCTGTTTTTGACCATGAGAAATTAAAAAACCTCTGAGAAAAATTGAAAGAGATTACCTAATTTTAACCGAATCAAAAAATCGAGGCAAATCCCCAGTTTTCCGCTTAAAAAAATGGGTTATCCCCAGCCCCAAAATTAAAAGCCCGGGTCATCGAGCGCCCGGGACGCTTTTCGTGGGATAGTATTGATCACTTCTTAAAACCGGTGGCGATCAGGGTTACTCTCATTTCCTCGGCTTTCAGCTTTTCGTCTTCCCGGGCGCCAAAAATGACTTTGGTCTCGGGTAAAATGTTCTTCGTCAGAGCGCTGGCCACCAGATCAATCTCGGCCAACTTGAGATTTCGGGCGCTGACGTTGAACAAGATCCGCGTGGCCTGTTCCGGCGAAACCTCCAACAAAGGGGAGCTGAGCGCCTTGAGGCTGGCCTCCGTGCTGCGGTTCTGGCCCCTGGAAATCCCCTGGCCGAAAAAGGCTTTGCCCGCCTTTTTCAGGATCGTCCTAACGTCGGCAAAGCTGATCGTGACCACCGAGGGTCGCAAGATGAGGTCGGTGATGGAAGTAACGCTTTGGTGCAAAATGTCGTCGGCCAAGAAAAAGGCTTTGGTAAGAGGCGTGTTCTTTTCCACCAAGGAAATCAAACGGTCGTTGGAAAGCAAAAGCAAGCTGTCTACCCGGTCCTGCAAATTCTTGATCCCCTGCTGGGCAATATTTTTGCGCGAAACCCCTTCGAAAGCAAAGGGCTTGGTGATGACGCCGATGGTCAAAATGCCCAGGCTCTGGGCGATTTCCGCCACCACGGGCGAAGCGCCGGTGCCGGTGCCACCGCCAAAACCGGCGGTGATAAAAACCATCTCGCTGTCTTTGAGGACGGCTTCGATCTCGCCCCTCTGCTCTTCGGCGGCTTTCCGACCGATCTCCGGATTCATGCCCGTTCCCAGCCCCCGCGTGATCTCTTGGCCAATCCTCAACTTGGTGTCGGCCACTGTCTTCTTTAAATCCTGGACGTCGGTGTTGATGGCGACGAGATCGACGCCAGAAACTTTAAGCTTGGCCATTCGAGTCAAGGCGTTGCCGCCGGCCCCACCCACGCCAACGATTTTGATCTTGGGTACAATCTTCATAAAAAGTTTCAAGGTGAAAATATTTTAAAAATTCCTTTGATCTTTTTAAAAACGCCTTTTTCGGAAAAAGAAAGTCCCTCTTCGTCTTCCAGGCCTCGCTCGCCCTCGAGAACCAAGCCGGCGGCCGTAGCCCAGGTCGGATCGTCCAGGCTCGGGCTGAATCCCTGGGGCAGGCCCAGGCGGCCGGGCAGCTTCATTTCTTTCTTGGCCAGGTCAACGATTCTGGCCATTTTGGCTCCCCCGCCGGTCAAAACAATGCCGCCGGGTAATTTATTCTTGTTGATTCTTTTTAACTCTTTATTGACCTCTTGAAAAATCTCTTTGGTCCGCGCCTCGACCACCCGCGTCACGATTTTGGCCGGGAAACTTACACCGCTCTTTCTTTTGTTTCGGCCCAGACTGATTTTCTTTAAACTAAACAGGGAAAACTCTTTTTTGATTTCTTCCGCCTCGTCGATTTCGATCTTCAAAACGATGGCGATATCATTGGTAATATTGTTTGATCCCAGGGGAAAAATTGCCGCGTGCACCAGACTGCCTTCCTCAAAAACGGCGAGGCCCGTGGTGCCGGCGCCAATCTCCATCACGGCCACGCCCAATTCTTTTTCTTGCGGGCTGACCACGGCTTGGGCGGAAGCCAAGATCGAGGGCAAAACGTTTTCGGCCTCGACGTCTGAAGCCAAGACCGCGTCCGTCAGATTTTTCAGATAGGGAGAAAAAACCGTCAGGCAGAGAGTTTTGGCCTCCAGGCGGATACCGCGCAGTCCTTCGACTTCTTTGATGCCGGCCTGGCCGTCGATGATGAACTCCTGGGGGAAAACATCCAGAATTTCCTGGTTGGCCGGCAGAGAAATCGTCCGGCTGGCCTGCAGGGCGCGCTCGACATCAATCTCGGAAATCTTCTGATCGGCCCGCGAGACCGAAGCCAAGCCGCGACTGGGCAAAAAAGCGAGATGGCTCCCGCCGATGTTGATGACGGCGCTCGTCCCTTTTTTCTCTCGACCTTCTAGCCGGCCTTCTCGACAGAAATCCAGGGCCTGACGGATGTTCCGAGAAACCTCCAGGGGCTTGATGACCACGCCTTTTCTCATGCCGGAATTTGGCACCTCGGCCTGACCGACAATCTCCAGTTCTTTGCTTCCCGCTCCCTGGATGGCCACCAAAACCTTGATTGAATTGGTGCCGATATCGAGGCCACAGATTTTTTGACCCTTAATCATGGTTCTTCAGGGACGAATAATATTCTTCTTTTTTCTTCATCAAGATGGCTCTTCGACGACCCTGTTCGTGGTCGTAACCGAGCAGATGCAGCACTCCGTGAAATAAGACTCTTCGGAACTCTCGGATAAAATTCTCTTGGTATTTACGAGCGTTCTGCCGAACCCGAGGCAGACAGATGATTACTTCTCCCAAATACGATTTTGATTCGTCTCTGGGCCCGGCCGCGTCGGCGGGGAAAGCGAGAACATCGGTCGGTCCCTTTCTTTGCCGATAGCGGAGATTCAGCTCCGCCATCTTCTGCGAGCCGAGGAAAATCAGGGTCAGGTCAGCTCCTTTTTTCTTCTCGGCGGCCAGGATCGCTTCCACTTGTCTGACTAAATCCAACCGCGGAAAACCGCGGGGCCGGGAACGGATTGAAATGGACATTTTGATAATTAAGAAAGCATTTCTTGAACTAGGCGGCGGACGAGCTGGCCATCGACCCGCCCCAACTTTTTCAGGCGGCTCCTCAATTCTTTCATCACTTTCCCCACGTCCTGAGCGCCTTGCGCCGAACTAGATTTGATCGCTTCTTGGATGATTTTTCTCAAATCAGATTCGGGAATCTCGGGAGGCAGGTACTTCTCCAAAATGGATAATTCCTTTCCTTCCTTTTCGGCTAGTTCGGGACGATTGCCCTGCCGAAAAGCCACCTGGGCTTCCTGGCGCTTCTTGGCTTCGGAAACGAGAACCTCGATCACTTCTTCTTCGGTCAGCTGGCTCTGTTCCCCGAGCTTCTCAAGGGGCAAAGATCGGCTCAATTTGGTTCTCTTTTCAATCTCCCGATTATTCAGGCTGGCCAAGAGCAATCGCAAAACCGAGACTTTTAGGGCTTCGCCCTGGAGCTGAGCCTCTTTTAAATCCTGCGCGAAGTTCTGACGAAAGGTCATGCGAAAACGTTAACGAGTTAGCGGCGGCGGCGGCCACGACTCCGGGGTGGCAGCTTGCCTAGCTTTTCCAGCTTCAGATATTCCTTTTTCAGCTCCTCGCGACGCAGAGCCTCTTTCTTCTTTCCCTCGTCGGACTTGGTTCTCAATTGGAATCGGCGGCGGCGGGCCCGAATTAAAAGGCCGCTGCGCTGAATCCTCTGACCGAACCGGCGGACTAAAGATTGACTGGTTTCTCGACCCTGTCTTTTGACTTCTAAGGCCATGCTTTTACTTCTACTTTTTTAATCTTTTTT
>JACQQI010000020.1 GCA_016207115.1 Candidatus Nealsoniibacteriota bacterium | reverse complement strand
CGTAGTCATTGGCCTGATGGACGGTTTCACTCCCTGCGCCATGTGGGATTTGCTTTTATTGATCTCCTTGCTATTGACCGTCAACTCTCGAAAGAAGCTGTGGCTGGTGGGCGGAACCTTCATCCTCGCCTCAGGCATCCTTTACTTCCTCTTCATGACCGCCTGGCTGAATTTGTTTCTACTTTTGGGATACGTTGGCTTTGTCCGCCTGATCATCGGCCTGGTCGCCGTCGGGGTCGGCTTGTGGCGGCTGCGGGATTTTCTGACTTGGCACCCCGGCGTCTGCCAGGTCAGCGACAGAAATCATCCCGGTGAAATCGAACGGAAAATTCGCGGCCTGTTGGTCCCGGCGGCCCTACCCGTTACTTTCCTGGGGATCGTCGCCCTGGCTTTCTCGGTCAACCTGGTGGAGTTTTTCTGCTCGGCCGGGTTTCCCGCCATCTTCACCCAGATTCTGGCCATCCAGAAGGTCAGTCCGCTCCTTCGTTATTTCTATATCCTCGTCTATGATTTTTTCTATATGCTTGACGACTTGGTCGTTTTCTCCCTGGCTGTTTTGACCCTACAGAAGATCGGCTTCACCGATAAATACAGCCGTTGGAGCTGTCTGATTGGAGGACTTTTAATCTTTTTACTGGGCATCGCTTTGGTTTTTAAGCCCGAGCTTTTAATGTTCGGTTAGGCGCGGGGGCCTTGACTTGTCTTTTGGCTTAAATTAAGGTAAAATAATCTAACGAGCCGAACAAATTCCGCCCCGGCTGGGATTCGGGCGGCAAAGGTCGCTTGATTAAAACAATTCTTTATTCAAAACTATGGCCGAAGTTGCCTACTGCGTAAAGTGCAAAGCTAAGAGAGACATGAATTCCCCCAAGGAGATTTCCATGAAGGGTAAGGGCGGAACCAAGAGACGTGCCATGACCGGCATTTGCCCGAAATGTGGCACCAAGATGTTCAAGATTCTCGGGAAAGCCTAAATTGCGTTGTTAGACTTTAAGCCAGACCGCAAAGACGATTTGCGGTTTTGGTTTTTTGGCTACCTTTTCGCTTGGCGAAAAGGCTAAGCTTAGCTTATGATTAACGAATGGGCTTCGACTCGAGAAAGAATTTAATCATCTGGGTCGTCATCGTTCTCGTTGGCCTCAACCTCTTCGCCTGGGGCTGGGTTTTTCAAGAATCTCGGTCGTCTTTTCTCCGCGTCATTTTTTTTGACGTCGGCCAGGGATCGGCGGTTCTCATCGAAACGCCCCAAAAGACTCAGATCTTGGTGGACGGCGGCCCCGGCCCACAAATCGTTGAGAGGCTGGGCCAAGCCCTGCCCTTTTTTGATCGTTCCCTCGATTTGATCGTTTCCACTCATCCCGATTTTGACCACTTGGCCGGCTTGGTTGAAGTTTTGAAAAGCTACCGGGTTGGCGCCGTGGCCGGAACGGGCGTCCGGGGGCAGACGGCCGAATACGAAGAGTTTCTGGCCGAGGCCGAGCGCGAAAGAGCCGATCAGATTGTTCTCAAAAAGGGACAGGTCTTGCGCGCGGGAAGTGATTTAAAGATTGAGGTCTTGGCTCCACTGGAAGATTTTGCGGGCCGGGAGGTCAAGGACTACAACCGTTCCTCTCTCGTCCTTAAAGTTTCTTACGGACAGACGGATTTTTTGCTGACCGGCGATTCCCCGGTTTCGGTCGAGAAAGAGCTGGTGGAAAAGATGAGGGATAAGCTGGATATTGAGGTGCTGCAGGTCGGTCACCACGGCTCCCAGAGTTCAACTAGCCAGGCCTGGCTCGAGGCGACGAGCCCAGAAATCGCCGTTATCCAAGTCGGCCAAAAGAATAAATACGGTCATCCGAGCCAGGAAGTTTTGGAAAAACTTAAAAGTTATGGTATTAAGATTCTGAGGACAGACGAAACGGGAGACATAAGATTTTTAAGCGACGGTTATGCAATTTCCCTTATTTCAAACTAAAATCGAAGGCCGCGGCAAAATCTTTAAGCTTTCGGATCCCTCCGAACGCTGGGCGTATTTCCATTTGAAAGCGGGCCGCGAGATCGAGAAACTCAAGAGCTATCTGGAAAAGAACAGTTTTGTCGCCTATCTCTTGGGCAAGAAGAATTCTGGTAAAGGCACATACTCAAAATTATTCATCGAGGTTTTCGGTCCAGACAGAGTCGCCCAAGTTTCGGTTGGCGATTTGGTCCGGGCGGCGCACAAAATCGTTTTGGAAGGCGGGACGGCTCAAGACGAATTGCTCGGATTCCTGAAGCAGAATTACCGCGGCTATCTTTCTTTGGAACAATCCCTGGAGGCTCTGACCGGCCGTGACGTGACCCGGCTTTTGCCGACCGAATTCATCTTGGCCTTGGTCAAAAAAGAAATCGCCCGATTCCCGAAAAAGGCTTTGTTCATCGACGGCTTCCCCCGAAACCTTGACCAGGTTTCTTACTCTCTCTATCTGCGCGAGCTGATCGGCTACCGCGATGATCCGGACGTTTTGGTTCTGATCGATGTTCCCGAAAAAATCATCGAAGAAAGGATGAAATACCGGGTCGTTTGTCCCAAGTGCCAACTGGTGCCCAATCTGAAACTCAATCCGACCAAAAGAGTCGGCTACGACCAAGAAAAGAAAACATTCTATCTGATCTGCGATAATCCGGTCTGCCAGGGCCAGCGGCTGGATTCGGGCAAAGAAGGGGATCGGTCGGGGATCGAAACCATCCGGGAGAGGTTGAACAACGAGGGGAGGCTGATGGAACAGGCTCTGCAGCTCTACGGTCTGCCCAAGGTTCTTTTGCGCAACCATCTGCCGCAAGAAAAGGCTTTGGAGTTCGCCGACGCTTACGAGATCACTCCGGAATACAGTTATGAATGGGACGACGCTAAAAAAGAAGTCCGGGTTTTGGAAAAGCCCTGGGTTTTTCCGGACGACGAGGGCGTACCCTCGGTGAGTCTCCTAGCCCCCGCCGTCGTTGTTTCTCTGTTAAAACAATTGGCTCAAACCCTGAATCTGTGAAACTTGACCGAAGATTCCCTTTGGCGATACAATAAAAACGGTCCTGTTCCTTTCTAGGTAGATTCTGGCAATAGTTTTCTACGGGAGTCTTTATTTCTTCGAGCCATTGGTTCGGGGAAGCGGACACCCACCTGAGTCTTTTACCGGACACTCTTCTAGGAAGCCGGACGGGACCAACCAAAAAACGCCGATGAGGGCGTTTTTTGATTCGTACTAATTTACCTCCTCTTTATATCGCCAGCGCGAGCACCACCATCACGACGTAGGTCGCGTGGTGTAACATTTGGTCCGTTCCGAAAGCGAATCGGCCGAGGGAACTCGTCGGCAGTTTGGTGTTGGGCGCCAATTCGGCCACGATTCCCTTGATCCGGTCAACCAACGGGTGAACCAATCCGTCCCCCAAAATCGGCAGAAGTGCCACCCGCGGAAAGGGGACGCCGAACAGCCCAAGGGTGGACAGTGAGAGAACAAGATGGACGAGGGCGTGGGCGCAAGACCAGAAGCCGTAGAGTTTGGTCGCTTTGCCCCTGGCCATCTCCACCGTCGTCAGGCACCAGTCTGCCAACCAGTGCTTGACCTCCAGCCCGATCAGAATCAGTGCCAACCGGTATTCTCCGGTCAGGGCGGACAGAACGAGGATGTTCACGAGGAGGTGAAGCATCTCGTTGGCGCCCATGGTCATCCAGTACGGCTTGCTGAACCGATCGGTGTGCTCTTCGTTGACGAGGCCGTCGATGGCCAGTCTCATCAGGAAGACGAAGATTGGGACCCAAATCATTTCCGTTTTCGCTCCGGTCCCGACGAGAGCGAAAATGCCGCTGGCCGTCAGGGCGCGCAAAAGCGCCTTGCCCCAACCCCATTGGTTCCGGAGCAGCCATCCGAAGACGAGCTGCTCCAGAAAGAGAAAGAACAAACCGGTAACCATATATGACCTCCTGTCGGTATTTTGGGTATGTGGTTTGTTCGCTATTATACAATACTATAAGTCTTTAGTCAACATTCGTTTTCAAACACCCTTTCAGAAAATACTCCGGGACCAACCAAAAAACGCCGATGAGGGCGTTTTTTGATTTCAATACGATTCGGGCTGTCCGGGATCGAACCGGAATCTTACCCACCCCAAGGGCAAATACTACCGTTGTACTACAGCCCGCCGGCTACGATTCAGACTCAGCCTACTTTCCTTTGCCGATGGCTTTGATGCACTTGGCACAGGCTCTGACTCTTTTTCCGTCAGGGAGCCTGACCCATTGGAGATTGGGGTATTTTCTTCTTTTGATGGTGGGGTTGTATTTACCCCGCAGTTTTTTGCGATGCCAAACGAGAGTGGATGTTTTACCGCAGACGGGACAAGTTCTGGCCATAATTTCAAAATTAGTAATTCATTAACGCGCTTATCTATCTTAACCCAAAACCTATTTTTTATCAACCCGTTGTGTTAGAATAAGGACATGCTGACAATTTTCGGCTTGATCGTTTTGCTTTTTTCCCTAGTTTTACACGAAGTCTCTCACGGCTGGGTGGCTTTGCTTTTGGGCGACCCCACGGCCAAAGACGAAGGCCGGCTGACTCTGAACCCCTTGGCCCATCTTGATCCGGTTGGTTCGATCCTGGTGCCGCTGGTTCTCTATCTGGCGACGGCCGGCCAGGGGCCTCTCTTTGGCTGGGCTAAACCCGTACCCATCAACCCCTACAATTTTCGGGATCAGAAATGGGGTATCCTGAAAGTTTCTCTGGCCGGTCCTCTATCTAATTTTCTCGTGGCCGTCTTTTTTGGTCTATTAATTAAATTCTTGCCTTTGCCGCTGGCTTTCAATGCCCTGCTTCAGATCATCGTCATCTACAATCTTTTGTGGGGATTTTTTAATCTGGTGCCGATCCCGCCCCTCGACGGCTCGCAGATCCTTTTCTCTTTGTTGCCGGCTCGGTTCGGGGAGATAAGGGAGCAGCTCTCTCGCTGGAGCCCGTTCCTGCTGCTCTTTTTCATCTTCTTCGGCTTCCGTTTCCTCAACTTTTTTGTCTTCAAGGCTTATTCTCTTTTAGTCGGCTAGGGGATGAATGGTTGACGCTTAGATTTTTCTCTGCTAACTTGAGTAATTGACTACCATGCCCACGATTCACCAATTGGTAAAATACGGACGGAAGAAAATTATCCGAAAGGATACGACGCCGGCGCTGACCTACGGTTTTAACGTTCTGAAGAACCGGCCGCAGGATTATTCTTCCCCTTTTAAAAGAGGCGTCTGCCTCAAGGTTTTCACGACGACGCCCAAAAAACCTAATTCGGCTCTGCGCAAAGTCGCCCGCGTCCGGCTGACCAACGGGATGGAGGTCACCGCTTATATCCCCGGTGAGGGCCACAACCTTCAGGAACATTCCGTCGTCATGCTGCGGGGCGGCCGAGTCAAAGACTTGCCCGGCGTCCGTTACCACATCGTCCGAGGAATCCTGGATACAGGCGGCGTCGAAAACCGGAAACAGGAAAGGAGTAAATACGGCGCGAAGAGGCCAAAATAGCAACCGAGGAATCTTCAACAACAATGGCTCGCAAATTCACCAAACACGAAATAAAGCCGGATCTGGTCTACAACAGCGAACTGGTGGCTAAGCTGATCAATCAGGTGATGCGTTGTGGCAAGAAAACTATGGCGGTTAAGATTGTCTATCGGGCTTTTGATATGATAAAAGAAAAAACTAAAAAGGAGCCGCTCGAGGTTTTTGAAACGGCCCTGACCAACGCCGCGCCTCTCCTGGAGGTCCGGCCCAAAAGGGTGGGCGGAGCCACTTACCAGGTGCCGGTGGAGGTCAAGGGGGACCGCAAGGTGGCCCTGGCCATGCGCTGGATCATCCAGGCGGCCAAGACCAAGAAGGGTAAACCCATGAGAGAAAAACTGGCCGAAGAGCTCATCCTGGCTTTCAACAACGACGGATCGGCCGTAAAAAAGAAACTAGACACTCACCGCATGGCCGAAGCCAATCGTGCTTTTGCGCATTTTGCCCGCTAATCATTCTCATTTACCAGGAGCTGTTCGGTTAATCTCCGGCCGCAGCTTCCATTTTTGATCAGCATGCCACGAGTCTACCCCTTAGAGAGAGTCCGAAACATCGGTATCATTGCCCACATCGACGCCGGCAAGACCACGACGACCGAGACGCTTTTGTATTACACGGGCAAAACCCACAAGATCGGCAACATCGACCGGGGCGATACGCAGATGGACTGGATGGCTCAGGAAAGAGAAAGGGGCATCACCATCACGGCGGCGGCCACGACTTGTTTTTGGCGAGCCAAAATGCTGAATTTCGGTCCGCTGGGCCAAGAAGAATTTCGCATCAATCTCATCGATACGCCCGGTCACATTGATTTTACCGCCGAGGTGCAGCGATCGCTGCGGGTTCTCGACGGCGCCGTCGTCGTTTTCGACGGCAAAGAAGGCGTGCAGCCTCAGTCGGAAACGGTCTGGCGCCAAGCCGACAAGTACGGCGTGGCCCGCCTGTGTTACATCAACAAGCTCAATCTGACCGGCGGCGATTTCTATGAAAGTGTGGCTTCCATCCGCCAGCGGCTCTCTCCCGCCTCGTCGCCCATCCAATTGCCCATCGGAAGAGAAGGAACCCTGAGGGGAGTGGTGGATCTGATCACCCGCCGGGCCTATGTCTACGCCGACGAGGCGGGCCTCTCTCTAAAGGAAGCGGAGATTCCCGACGACATGAAAGAGTTGGTGGAGAAATACCGCGCCGAACTGATCGAGAAAACAGTGGAGGCGGACAACGAATTGATGGAAAAGTTTCTGGCCGACAGCGTTCTGACCAACGAAGAGCTCTTGATCGCCATCCGCAAAGCGACGTTGGCGGGTCAGTTTTTCCCCATCTTGGGGGGCGACGGCCGCAAGGCCACGACCGAGACGATCTTGGACGCCGTCGTTCAGTTCCTGCCTTCGCCATTGGATCTGCCGCCGATTGAGGGTATTGATCCTCGCACCGGGCAGGTCCAGGCCAGAAAGACGTCAGACGAGGAGCCTTTTGCTTCCTTGGCCTTCAAAATCGCCACCGATCCCTACGTCGGTACGCTGACTTTTTTCCGCGTTTATTCCGGTAAACTGATGCGCGGTTCCTATGTGCTCAACACGAAGACCGGCGAAAAGGAAAGGATCGGCCGGATTTTGAGAATGCACGCCAATGAGAGAGAAGAGGTGGAAGAGATCTACGCCGGCGAAATCGGCGCCACCATCGGTTTAAAAAACACCGGCACCGGCCACACTCTCTGCGACGAAAACAATCCCATCGTCCTGGAAAACATTACTTTTCCGGATCCGGTCATCTCGGTCCGGATCGAGCCCAAGACCAAGGCCGATCAGGAAAAGATGAGATTGTCTCTGCGGCGGCTGACCGACGAAGACCCGACTTTCAAGGTGCGCGGCGATATCGAAACGGGAGAGACGATCATTTCGGGGATGGGCGAGCTGCATCTGGAAATCATCGTGGACCGGATGAAAAGAGAATTCAGCGTGGAAGCCAACGTTGGTCGCCCCCAGGTCGCCTACAAGGAAACGATCAAGGGCGAGGCCGACGTTGAAGGAAAATACATCAAGCAGTCGGGCGGCCGCGGCCAATACGGCCACGTCTGGCTGAAGCTCAAACCCAGAGAAAGGGGACAGGGTTTTGAATTCATCAACGAGATCCGGGGCGGCACCATTCCTCAGGAATTCATTCCGGCGGCGGAAAAAGGCGTCAAGGAATCCCTGGAAAAAGGCGTGCTGGCCGGTTATCCCATCGTCGACCTGGAGGTGACCCTCTACGATGGTTCCTTCCACGAAGTTGATTCCTCGGAACTGGCCTTTAAGATCGCCGCCATGCAAGCCATGCAGGACGGCTGTCGGCGGGCCAAAGCTGTCTTGCTGGAACCGATCATGAAGATCGAGGTTGTCTGTCCGCAGAAATCCTTCAGTGAAGTCATCGGCAATTTCAACGGTCGCCGGGGCCAGATCAAAGAAACTTCCGACCGGCTGGATTCAAAGATCATTGACGGCACGGTGCCTCTGTCGGAGATGTTTGGCTACGCGACGGCTTTGCGATCTCTGACCGAAGGCCGCGGCACTTTCACCATGGAGTTCTCCCATTACCAGGAGGTGCCGCAGAACATCGCCCAGGAAATCATCGAGGGCAAGCGAAAGTAAGCGAAGCTTAGTCTCGCTCGGGCGAGATGATTGACATTATTTTTCTTTTGAGTAGAATAACCTTAGGCATTAAATAAATAACTTTTAAGCAAAGCTTAGCCTCGCTGGGGCGAGGTAATCTAGCTGCAAGCATCATGGCAGAAAAAGCAAAATTCGAGAGAACCAAGCCGCACGTTAACGTGGGCACCATCGGTCACGTCGACCATGGCAAAACGACCTTGACGGCCGCGATTTTGAAATCTTTGACTCTCAAGGGCAACAAAGCGATGCAGAAGGGAGTCAACGAGATCGATTCGGCTCCGGAAGAAAGAGCCCGGGGCGTGACGATCAATGTTTGTCACGTCGAATACGAATCAGACAACCGTCACTATGCCCACATCGATTGTCCGGGCCACGCTGACTATATTAAAAATATGATCACGGGAGCCGCGCAAATGGACGGCGCCGTCCTCGTGGTTTCCGCTCCCGACGGCCCCATGCCGCAAACCCGAGAACACCTTCTTTTGGCCCGCCAAGTGGGCTTGCCGGCTTTGGTTGTTTTCTTGAATAAAGTGGACGTGGTGGATGATCCCGAAATCATTGACCTGGTTGAATCCGAAGTCCGGGAACTTTTAAAGAAATACGGCTATCCCGGCGACCAGATTCCCATCATCCGTGGTTCGGCCCTCAAGGCCCTCGAAGCCACTTCGGCCGACGATCAATGGGTCAAGGGCATTCTGGATCTGGTCAAGGCCATGGATACCGCCATCCCCGAACCCACGCGAGACGTGGACAAGCCTTTTCTGATGGCCATCGAAGACATCTTCACCATCGAAGGCCGGGGCACCGTGGCCACCGGGAGGGTGGAAAGAGGCGTGATTCACTCCAACGAAGAAGTGGAATTATTGGGATTGAGGCCGACGGTCAAGACGACCGTGGTTTCGATCGAAATGTTTAATAAGATTCTGGACGAAGGTCGGGCCGGAGACAACGTGGGCATTCTCTTGAGAGGCTTGAAGAAAGAAGAAGTGGAAAGGGGACAGGTTTTAGCCAAGCCGGGCACGATTTCGCCCCACACCGAGTTTGACGGCGAAGTCTACATTCTGACCAAGGAAGAAGGCGGTCGCCACACGCCCTTCTTCACCGGCTACAAGCCCCAGTTCTACTTCAAGACGACGGACGTCACCGGCGAGGCGACCTTGCCCGCGGGCACGGAAATGGTTATGCCGGGCGACACGGTCAACGTCAAGGTGAAACTGATTGTGCCGGTGGCCATGGAAGAGAAGCAAAGGTTTGCCATCCGGGAAGGCGGCAAGACCGTCGGTGCCGGCGTGGTGACCAAAATCATCGCTTAAAAACATAATCACATAATCTACCGCTAAGGATTTTGCGTCTGCGATGGCCATCAAAACCAAGGTGTCGGAAAAAGCTCAGATTGAAGTCGCCAAGCTGCGTATTCGACTGCGCGCCTACGATCATAAAATTCTTGATGCGAGCTGCCGTCAGATTATTGAGACGGCCAACCGCTTTGACGTCCAGGTTTTGGGGCCTTGCCCTTTGCCGACGGAAATCAGAAAGTACACGGTCAACCGCTCCACTTTTGTTCACAAGGACAGCCGCGAGCAGTTTGAAATGAGAGTCCACAAGAGGCTGATCGACATCTTAGAGCCCAACCAGAAAGTCATCGACGCCCTGACCAATCTTAATTTACCGACCGGGGTCGATATTGAGATCAAGATGTAAGCCTTGACCACAATTAAGATTTGATTTAATATTGGTATGACGGGTGAGTCAATCAAAAGTTAAAAAGAGACATCATTTATATAGCCAAGACCAGATCGGGCTATGCCCGATTTTTGGTTCCCGGTTGAGATGAAGTTTATCTTGGGCAAGAAAAATAGCATGACCCAGGTCTTTTTAGAAGGGAAAAGCGTTCCCGTAACTTTGGTTGAGGTGGAGCCCAACGAGGTCACCCAAGTCAAGAACAAGAAAACGGATGGCTATTGCGCGGTTCAGCTGGGTTTCGATAAAATCATCAAGGCGCAGAAGATCAAGAAGTCACAGAAAGGAAAGGAATTTCGCTATCTGCGGGAATTTCATATCAGCGAAGCCGACCTTGGGAATTACCCAGTTGGAAGCAAGATCGAAGCGGATCTTTTCCAGCCCGGGGACAAAGTCAGCGTCGCCGGAGTTTCCAAGGGCAAGGGTTATCAGGGCGCCGTTAAGATTTGGGGTTTCCGGGGGCGTCTTTCCGCCACTCACGGCCAGAAGCACGAATTGCGGACTCTTGGGTCAGTCGGTTCCTCGGAACCAGACCACGTCCGCAAGGGCAGAAAAATGTCCGGGCGCCTGGGAGCGGAACGAATCAGCGTCAAGAATGTGAAGATCGCCCAGATTGATAAAGAGAATAATCTGATGGCCATTCGAGGCGCCCTGCCGGGTCGCCCGGGGACTCTCTTAGAGATCCGGGGAAGGTAATATGTTGGTCAAGACTTACAATCAGAACGGAGAAGAAACCGGCAAAACCCTTTTGCCCAAGGCAATTTTTGAGGTCAAGTTAAATTCGGATTTGGTGCACCAAGTTGTTCGCTCACAAATGGCCAACCAGCGTCAGGGAACGGTTCACACCAAAACTAGGAGCGAGGTGCGAGGTGGTGGCAAAAAGCCCTGGCGCCAGAAAGGCACGGGGCGAGCCCGTCACGCTTCGATCCGTTCGCCCCTCTGGCGAGGCGGCGGCATCGTTTTCGGACCGACCAAAAACAAGGTTTACAAGCAGAAAATCAACAAGAAAATGGCCCGAAAGGCTCTTTTCATGGTTCTTTCGGCCAAGGCCAAGGAAGAAGAATTGCTCGTCCTCGATCATTGGAAGATGGCAGAGGCGAAGACCAAAATCGCGGCTCAGGTGATCCGAAACTTAAGATCAAAAGCGGCTAATTTCAAGAAGGGCAGCTTTCTTTTTATCCTGCCCCAGAAAGATGAAAAACTGGTCCGGGCCACACGGAATCTGGCCGACGTCGAAACGATCGAGGCCCGGAACGTCAACGCCTGGAAATTGCTTTCCTTTCCGAATTTATTACTGACCAAAGAAACCATTTCAACCTTTAAGGATTTGTTTTTATCTGCGGTCGAAGACGAGAGAGAGACGACGGAAAAAGAGATATAAGCGGAACTTAGTCTTTTCGCTAAGCAAAAAGATAACATGGTCTTCGAAGGAATTTTCAAAAAGAAAAAGTACGGAAAGACGGAAACGGCCAGGCCTCTGTCGAAAGAGGAGAAGAAGCCGCGCGGAGAACCCGCCTTGCCCGCCGAGAAGCCCCGTAGCGCTTCTTTGAAAGCCCAGGGAATCGAAAGCGGTTTGGTTTTAACTGCGCCCCACGTGACCGAAAAAGCCACCCAGTTGGCGGGCGAAAACCAATACGTTTTTAAGGTTTTTGCTCCGGCCAACAAGATTGAAATCAAGAAAGCGATCGAAAGTCTTTATAATGTCAAAGTCCAGGCGGTGAGAATCATCAATGTGCCGGCCAAACAGAGGAAGCGAGGTCGGACGCAAGGCTGGAAAAAGGGCTACAAAAAAGCTCTGATCCAGATTAAAGAAGGACAGAAGATTGAAGCGGCCACGGTTTAATTCTTTATCTTGTCATGGCAAAGACAAATTTATCCAAAAACAACCCGGAAAAGAGGCTCTTGCTTTTCATTAAGAAAAAGGGCGGCCGCGGCAATTCGGGCCGCATCACGGTTCGCCATCGCGGCGGCGGCGCCAAGAAGCTTTACCGTCTTCTGGATTTTGGCCAGAGCAAAATCAATCAGCCGGCCAGGGTTCTTTCTTTGGAATATGATCCTTTCCGGACCAGCTATATCGCTTTATTGGAATATTCGGATAAAGACAGAAAATACGTCATCGCTCCTCAGGGACTGAAACCCGGCGACGAAGTTATCACCGGAGAGTCGGCCGAGATCAAAACGGGCAATCGCCTGAAATTAAAATCGGTTCCGGTCGGCAGCATGGTTTTTAATATCGAATTGGAGCCCAATCGGGGCGGCAAATTAGTCAGATCGGCCGGGAGTTCGGCCAGCGTCTTGGCTCAGGACGGCGGAGAGACCCACCTGGTTATGCCTTCCGGAGAGGTGAGAAAGGTTTCCGGAGACTGTTTTGCGACCATCGGCACCGTTTCTAACCCGGAACACATGTTCGAAGACGCGGGCAAGGCCGGCGCCAAGCGCTGGCGGGGAATCCGGCCGACGGTTCGAGGCACGGCCATGAACCCGGTTGACCATCCTCACGGCGGCGGCGAAGGCAAGACGCCGATCGGTATGAGTCATCCGAAAACCCCCTGGGGCAAGCCGGCCCGGGGAGTGAAGACGAGACGGAACAAAAATTGGACAAACAAATTTATCCTTCAAAGAAGAAAGAAGAAATAAACAAGTTTAGCCTCGCTGGAGCGAGGTAAGAAAAACAACATGTCACGCAGCTTAAAGAAAGGTCCGTACGTGGACGAAAAATTAATCGCCAAGGTCCAGTCGCAACCCTCGGGCACGAAAGAAATCATCAAGACTTGGGCGAGAAACTGCACCATCACCCCCGAGATGATCGGTTTTACCTTTGGCGTCCACAACGGCAAGGACTTCCTCCCGGTTTACGTCAACGAAGAAATGGTGGGGCACCGCTTGGGCGAATTTTCCGCGACCACTCGGTTTTCCCGTCACGGCGGCAAGATGCAGCGAGAACTCGAAACCAAGGCCGCCGAAACCGAAGCCGCCAAAGTTCAGGCGGTGAAAACAGCCGAAGCTAAACCAGCAAAATAAACATGGAAGTTATCGCCAAATTAAATCATCTCCGCTTGGCGCCGCGAAAAGTCCGGCTGGTGGCGGATGTCATCCGTGGTCAAGAAGCTTTGAAAGCCCGGAACAATCTCAGTTTTTTGCCCCGACGGGCCAGTCAGCCATTTTTGAAGCTTTTGGATTCCGCCTTGGCCAATGCCAAGAACAATTTTCAACTCGACGAAAAGACTCTCTATTTGGCCAAGGTTCTAGTGGACGAGGGGCCAAAACTGAAAAGATGGCGGCCGCGGGCTCGCGGTCGGGCTTTCCCGATCCAGAAAAAGACTTCTCACCTGACCATCGTCTTGAAAGAGAAAGAAGGCGCGGCTATCTTGTCGTCGGCGGAGAAAAAGGCGGCGCGCTTGTCGGTGGAAAAAACTAAGGCCAGGGCCACGGTCGAAACAAAGCGGCCCAAAATCAAACCCTTATCCGCGAGTCAACCGCGCTCTCCGAACGCCTCGGAGAGGACCACGCCTTTCAAAAAGATTTTTAGACGTAAAGCCTTTTAATATGGCTCACAAGACTCATCCAAAAGCCTTGAGAATCAAAGGCATCGACGACTGGGAATCAAAGGGATTCTACGGTAAGCGTTTTCCTTTGGCTCTGGAGGAAGACTTTTTCATCCGTCGGTTTCTGACTCAAAAAATCAGCGAGGCGGGCGTCGACAGCGTCAAGATCGAAAGATTCCCGGGCAAAATCAACATTCTGGTTAAATCGGCCCGACCGGGCCTGATCATTGGCCGGGGTGGATCAGGGGCCGAGGAGCTCAAAAAAGAGCTGAGAAACAAGCTGGCGGCCCTACAGAAGCGGCAGAATAAAGGGGCCGGTAAGATTTCCGAGATAAGAATTGAGATCCAGGAAGTGCGCAATCCCTGGACCTCCGCTCCTCTGGTGGGCCAGGCCGTGGCCAAGCAGATTCTGCGACGGCTTCCTTTTCGCCGAGTCTTGAAGCAAACTCTGGACAACATCATGGAAGGCCAGGAAATCAAAGGAGCCAAAATCCAGGTGGCCGGACGCCTGGACGGCGCCGAGATCGCTCGGCGGGAATGGCTCAAAAGAGGCCGGCTGCCCCGTCAGACATTGAGAGCCGATATTGACTATGCCGAAACCCAGGCTTTTTGTCCTTACGGCACGATCGGCATCAAGGTTTGGCTTTACAAAGGAGAAAAATTCGATTAAAACACATGTTATATCCCAAGAAGGTTAAACACCGCAAATGGCAGAGAGGAAAATCACGCGGCATCGAGTCGCGGGCGACCGAACTGCATTTTGGTTCTTTTGGACTAAAGAGCCTAGGAACCTGTTGGGTGACCAGCCGGCAGCTGGAAGCTTCGCGCCGAGCCATCCTGCGTTTTTTCAAGAAGGGAGGTAAGATGTGGGTTCGCGTCTTTCCGGACAAGCCCATAACGACCAAAGGCAATGAAGTGCCTTTGGGCGGCGGCAAGGGGGGCGTTGACCACTATGTCTTTCCCATGCGCCCGGGCCGAGTCATTTTTGAAATCGACGGCCTGACCGAAGAAATGGCCAAGGCCGCTCTCAAGATCGCCGGCGACAAACTGCCCGTCAAAACAAAATTCATCAAGAAAGAAGAATGAAATCACAGCATAAAATCAAAGAATGGCGCGAGAGATCGAAAGAGGCGCTGAGCCTCACCCAACGAGATCTGAGAGAGAAGTTGCGCTCCTTGCGTTTTCTTTTGGTTTCGGGCAAGCTGAAGAATACTCAGGAAGTCAAGGAACTGAAGAAGGACGTTGCCCGTCTGGCAACGCTATTGAATTCAAATTCGAGCCTCGGCGAGAATCAAGGTTCTCGCGGAGCGACGGTTCTTAAAAACAAAGAAGAAAAACATGTCTAAGCGTCAATTAACCGGAATCGTTGTCTCTGACAAGATGCAGAAAACCATCGTCGTCGAAGTAGAGCGACAGAAGGTCTATCCTAAATACCAGGCGAGATTTCGGGTTTCCAAAAAGTACAAGGCGCACGACGAAAAGGGCGAATACAAGACGGGGGATCGAGTCGTGCTCGAAGAGACGAGGCCGCTGAGCAAGGATAAGAAATGGCGAGCCGTCAGGAAATTTTAAGAGATGATTCATCTGTTAACCAATTTAAAAGTGGCGGATAACACCGGCGCCCGAATCGTCGAGTGTATTCAGATTCGCGGCGGTTCAAAAAGAAAATGGGGGCAGATCGGCGACATCGTCGTGGCCGTCGTCAAAGAAGCTGAGCCCCGGCGCCTGATCAAGAAGCATGAGAAGGTCAAAGCCGTCATCGTCCGGCAAAAGAAGGCCTTCCGCCGGCCCGATGGCAGCTATATCCGTTTCGACGAAAACGCCGTCGTCGTCCTAGAAGCGGGCAAAGATCCCAAGGGCGGCCGCGTTTTCGGCCCCATTCCCCGAGAAATCAAAGAAAAGGGTTTTGATAAAATCGCTAACTTGGCCGAGGAGTTAGTATAACTATCGTACTCGCTATGAAAATCAAAAAGGGCGATCAGGTCATGATTATTTCTGGCAAAGACCGGACCAAAAAGGGTCGGGTGCTTCAGGTCTTTCCCCAGACGGCCCGGCTGGTTGTCGAAGGTCTCAATTTGAGAAAAAAGCACGTCAAGCCTAAAAAATCAGGCGAGAAGGGAGAAATGGTTTCTCTGCCGGCGAGTATCGCAGTGGCCAACGTCAAGATCGTTTGTCCGAAATGCGGTCAAGCCGTTCGGATCGGTTATCGCACCACCGAAAAAAAGAAGTTTAGAATTTGTAAGAAGTGTCAGCAGGAAATCTGAAATGTTAAGATTCAAAGAGAGGTATGAAAAAGAAGCGATCCCCGGCCTGAAGGCTCAGCTGGCTCTTCGGAGCCGGATGGCCGTGCCTCGGGTTGAGAAAGTGATGGTCAACACGGGTTTTGGCCGTTTGGCGGCCGCCGCGACCGGCGACGAGCAGAAAAAGATCGCGGATGGCGTCGTGGAAAATTTAACCATGATTTGCGGCCAGAAGCCGGTTTTGACTCTCGCCAAGAAATCCATCGCTTCTTTCAAACTGAGAAAGGGAATGCCGGTGGGCGCGAAGGTCACGCTGCGCGGCCGACGCATGGAAGATTTTCTCGATCGTCTCGTCGGCATCGCCTTGCCCCGTTCCCGAGATTTCCAGGGAATCAGCCCTCAGGGCGTTGACCAAAACGGCAATTTGACCATCGGCCTGAAAGAACAGATCACTTTCCCCGAGATTTCTCCGGAGAACGTCAAGAAACTGTTTGGCCTGGAAGCGGTCATCGTCACCACGGCCAAGAACCAAGCAGAAGGAATCGCTCTCTTCAAATTATTAGGTTTTCCTTTTAAAAACTTCGAAAAGTAAGCAAGACTTAGCCTTTTCGCTTTGCGGAAAGGTAACCGATCATCATGGCCACCGAAGCGCAAATCGCCAAATCACTGAGAAAGCCCAAATTCACGACTCGAAAAACCCGACGCTGTTTTAGGTGCGGCCGGAAAAGAGCCTACATGAGAGACTTTGGCCTGTGCCGGATTTGCTTTCGGGAAGCCGCCAGCCGGGGCGAGATTCCGGGCGTCACTAAAAGCAGCTGGTAAAGACATATAAAACTACACCTATGGATCCCATCGCACAGATGCTCAACGAAATAAAAAACGCCCAAGCAGTTTCTAAGGAAACGGTTTCGGTGCCTTTTTCTAATTTTAAATATGAAGTGGCTCAAATCCTGGAAAAGAATCACCTGATTGAGAAAACCGAGAAAAAGGGCCGCGGCGTCAAGAGGACGCTGGAGATCACCCTGAAATACGAAGAAAAAGAGCCCGCCATCATTGGTTTCAAAAAGGTCTCCCGCCCCGGCCAGAGGATTTTTCAGCCGGCCAAAAAGATCAAGTCCACTCGGAAGGGACGCGGAATCGTCATGATTTCGACCTCGCGCGGTTTGATGACGGCCCTGGAAGCCAAAAGGCAAAGTTTGGGCGGAGAAGTCATTTGTGAAATCTGGTAACCCAATATGAGTCGCGTCGGTAAAAAACCAATTTTAATTCCGGATAATGTCAAAGTCGCGCTGAACGACGGAGTTTTGGTCGTCAGCGGTCCCAAAGGAGAACTGAGTTTTAAAATGCCGGACGAGACCCAGGCTGAAATCAAAGACAACCAGATTCTTTTCACCATCAAGAATCGGACCGATCAACGAAAACTGACTTCAATCCAGGCCAAGAAAGTCATTTCTTGCTGGGGGATGGCCCGGAACGTGACGGCGAATATGATCGAAGGCGTCATCCACGGTTACCAAAAGAAGCTGGAAATTGAGGGCTTGGGCTACCGGGCGCAGCTGGAGAACGGCGACCTGCTTTTATTCGTCGGCTTCAGCCATCCCTTGAGAGTGAAAAAGACCGAGGGCATCGAGTTTGCCGTTGAGAAGAATGTCATTTCCATTTCGGGGACGGACAAGCACCTGGTTGGCCAGGTCGCGGCCACCATTCGCGGTCGGCGGATCCCGGACGCCTATAAGGCCAAAGGCATCCGCTATGCCGGAGAAGTGATCAAAAAGAAAGCGGGCAAGAAAGCCGGCACAGTGACAAAGTAAGCGGAGCTTAGTCTTTTTACTTCGTAAAAAGGTAACATGGCGATCAATCAAAAACAATTGAGGAAGGAGAGACGACAGAAAAGGGTCAGAGCCAAAATCATCGGAACTAGCCAAGCTCCTCGGCTTTCGGTCTTTCGTTCGGCGAATCACATCTACGCCCAATTGATCGACGACGCTCAGGCCAAGACCTTGATCAGTGTTTCCGACTCAGCTTTGTCTCAGAAAGGAAACAAGATTTCTTTGGCCCAGGCTTTGGGCAAACTGATCGGGGAGAAGGCCCGGGCAAAAAAGATTAAGAAGATCGTCTTTGATCGAGGCAGCTACCAGTACCACGGCCGGGTCAAGGCCTTGGCCGAAGGGGCTCGCGAAGCCGGTTTAGAGTTTTAATTCTATTTGTTGAAGAAATGGAAAAAAGATTTCAGAGAGGCATGAGATCAGAAAGAGGCGCTTTTAACAAGCCGGCGCCGGAGTTTGATTCGAAGCTTTTGGACCTAGCCCGGGTGACCCGCGTGACGGCCGGCGGCAAGCACATGAGATTCCGAGCCGTGGTCATTGCCGGCAATAAAAAAGGCAAAGTGGGTGTGGGCGTGGCCAAGGGCTTGGACGTCCAGGCGGCCGTGGAAAAAGCCACCCGCCAGGCGCGTAAGCATTTGATTGAAGTGCCGATCGTCAACGACACGATTCCCCACGAGGTTTCGGCCAAATACGGTCCGGCTAGACTGATCTTGAAACCGCAGCACAAGGGTCGGGGATTGGTGGCCGGCGGCACCATCCGGGCCATCTGTCTGCTGGCGGGGATCAAGAACATCTCCTCCAAGCTGCTGGGACGAACCGGAAACAAGCTGAATAACGCCAAAGCCACCATGGAAGCCTTAAAGCAATTAAGAGTCAGACATGCAACTGCAACACCTGAGGCCAAAGCACAAGCCTAAAACGAAAAAGAGGATTGGTCGAGGCGGCAAAAAGGGCTTCACTTCCGGCAAGGGATCCAAGGGACAGAACGCCCGGGCCGGCCGACGCTTCAAGCCTCTCATTCGCAGCCTGTTCAAACGCTATCCTAAATTGCGCGGTCATCGAATGGAGAGTCAGCCCGCGTTTTTGGTCGGAGTCAATCTGGATAAGATCGAAAGGCATTTTCAAGCCGGGGAAACGATTAATCCTCAGGTTTTGATCGGAAAGAAGATAATATTTTTCCCGGGCAACCAGATTCCTTTGGTCAAAATCTTGGGCAACGGGGAGATGACTAAATCCTTGATTTTTGAGAACTGTCAATTGTCTAAAGGAGCCGAGGCCAAGATCAAGAAAGCCGGAGGCATCATTAAATAACGTTGATGTGGTCTAAATTCACACAGATTTTCAAAGTGCCCGACCTGAGAAACAAAATTCTTTTTGTCCTCGGTGTTTTGGTAATTTTTCGCGTCATGGCCAATACCTTCATCCCGGGCATCGACGCCGAGAAGGCCCGAGAGTTTTTCGGACAGAACCAGTTTTTGGGTTTGGCTAATATCTTTTCCGGCGGCGCCTTGGAGAAATTCTCCATCGTCATGCTCGGCCTGGGTCCGTACATCACCTCGACGATCATTTTACAGTTGCTGACGATGATTTTTCCCTCCCTGGAAAAACTCTACAAAGAAGAAGGAGAGAGGGGGAGACAAAAATTCAATCAATACGGCCGGATCCTGACCGTGCCCCTGGCCTTGTTACAGGGCTATAGCATGATCGCTCTTTTCCAGCGGCAGCAGATCATCGGACAGCTGTCGCCCCTGGTGCTCTTTTCTGCCTTGTTGACGATGACGGCCGGTAGCATGTTTTTGGTTTGGCTGGGCGAACTGATTTCGGAAAAAAAGATTGGCAACGGCGTTTCCTTATTGATCTTTGCCGGCATTGTCGCTGGCTTCCCCACCGATCTGGGGCAGCTGGCGGCCGTCTATGACCCGACCAAATTGATTCCCTACCTGCTCTTCTTTGCTTCTTCTCTGTTCATCATCGCCGGCGTCGTTTTGATTACCGAAGCTCGAAGAAATATTCCGGTTTCCTACGCCAAGAGAGTGCGGGGAACCAAGCTCTACGGCGGCGTTTCGACCTATCTGCCCCTCAACGTCAATCCGGCTGGCGTTATTCCCATTATCTTTGCCATTTCCATCCTCCTCTTCCCGACGATGATCGCCAACTTTTTGGTGGGATTCGGCGGGGGATGGGCGAGAATTTTCAGTCAGGTCATCGGTTTTCTGCAGAATCAGGTCGTCTACAGCTCCCTCTATTTCCTCTTAGTTTTTGTCTTCACCTTTTTCTATACGGCCGTCACTTTTGACCCCAAAAGCATTTCGACCAATCTGCAAAAGATGGGCGGCTTCATTCCCGGGATTAGGCCGGGCAGTTCGACCGCCAGCTTCATCTCCCAGATTCTCAACCGGGTTTTGGTCATCGGCGCCCTTTTCCTAGGATTAATCGCCATCATGCCTTCTTTGGTTCAAGCCCTGACTGGCGTTCAGTCCTTCCAGTTCTTGGTCGGCGGCACCTCTTTGCTGATCGTCGTCAGCGTCGTTTTGGAGACGATCCGGGCCATCAACGCCCAGCTGGAGATGAGGGAGTACGACACGTTTTAAAATTCCCAGTTTTGTTTTAGAATGAACTAAGGAGACACGCCTTAGTTTTTATTTCGTTTAGAATCAAACCCGTTTATTTTTTAATTTCCTAACATGAAAAACTCCAAACAAGTTGTCATCATCATGGGCGCGCCGGGTTCGGGGAAGGGGACTCAGGCGACTTTGCTTTCCGAAAAACTTAACCTTTATTATATCGAGACGAGCAAGATCATTGAGGCGAATATCATGGGAGCGGAAAAGGGAGAGAGCGTCGTCATCGACGGCAAAAAGTATCTCTTGGAGGAGGAAGCGCGCAAATGGAAAGCCGGATTGATAAACAGCCCTTCGATGGTTACTTTTTGGATGAAAAACAGGATCGGGCAGTTAGCCGAAGGGGGAGAAAACTTGATTTTGGCCGGTTCGCCGAGAACCGCCGAAGAATCGAAAGAGCTAATGCCGTTTTTGTCCAAGCTCTACGGCAAACAAAATATCAAGACGGTTTTGCTGGAAATCTCGGCCCAGGAATCGATTTTCCGCAATTCACACCGACGAATTTGCGAGCTGATGCGCCATCCTGTTTTGTATTCTAGAAAAAACGAGAAACTGATCGATTGTCCGCTCGACGGCTCAAAACTAGTCAGAAGGAAAGGATTGGACGATCCGAAAACAATCAAAACCAGATTGGAAAGGTATAAAGAACAAACCCTGCCGGTGATAGACTATCTAGAGAAAAACAAATTTTGGGTCAAGAAAATCAACGGCCTGCCCGCCCCCGCCATAGTTTTTGCCAATATTCTAAAAGCTCTGGGCGAAAAATGATCCCGATCAAAACGCCGGAGGAAATCAGAATCATGACCAAGGGCGGAAAGATTCTCGCTCGAATCGTGCGGGAATTAGGAAAGAGGGCCAAGCCCGGCCGAACCACTCAGGAACTAGAAGAGCTCGCCGAGCGCCTCATTCTAGAGTCGGGCGGACAGTGTTCTTTTAAGGGTTACGACGGTTTTCCGGCTTGCCTCTGCGCTTCGGTCAATCAAGTCATCGTCCACGCTCCTCCTTCGACGAGAAAACTGGAAGAGGGAGACATCGTTTCCCTTGACCTCGGTCTACTCTATAAAGGATTCCATACGGACATGGCTCGGACTTTTGGCGTGGGGCGGGTCAGTCCCGCAGCCCAAAAGCTGATGCGGGTAACGCGTCAGGCCCTAGATGTCGCCCTCCAAGAAGTCAGACCAGGGAAGCATTTCGGTGACGTCGAATGGGCGACCCAGGACTACGTCGAATCACAGGGGTTTAATGTGGTGAGGCAGCTCTGCGGCCACGGCATCGGCCGAGAGCTACACGAGGATCCCCAGATTCTGAATTATGGCAAAAAGGGGACCGGTCCTGAGCTTGTCGAAGGAATGGTTTTTTGCATCGAGCCCATGGTGACCGCCAAAGACTGGAAATTAAAGCTGTCGCCGGACGGCTTCGGCTACGAGACGGTCGATGGTTCTCTCTGCTGCCATTTTGAAGATATGGTGCTCGTGACCCCAAACGGCCATCAAATATTGACAAAATAAACTATCTATGTTATGCCCTCTTTATTGGAGCGTGGTTCGGTTCCCGTCTGAACCGGAAACCGCGCTCTGTTTCTCCGAAGAAAGGAGAATGAGATGTACCTTAGAAATCGTCAAGAAGGACAAGGTGTTGTCGAAATAATCCTTATCCTCCTGATCCTCTTCCTGGTCGTCGGCGGTATCATTATACTGTACGCCGGGCCGGTGGTCGAAAAGGGCATCGGGGGCGTTTGCAGCGCCCTGGGGTGTCCGACGCCTACTCCATGGCGGTAATCACTGTGAAACACCTGGGTTTGCTCTCCTGGGTGTTTTTGTTTTCCGGTAATCTGTATTAGAAT
>JACQQI010000023.1 GCA_016207115.1 Candidatus Nealsoniibacteriota bacterium | reverse complement strand
GTCGTAGATGTTGCCGATGCCGGAGACTTTGGTCTGATCCATCAGAACAACCTTGACTGCCTGCCCAGACTTTTTTAAAATCTCGCTGAATTTTCCCGGGGTCAAATCTTTTAACGGTTCCGGCCCAAATCCTTTCAAAAGAGAGTCCATTTCTTTCTTTGACCGGATTAATTTAACGAAGCCGAACTTTCGGGCGTCGGCAAACCTCAATTCGGTCAGTTTTCCCCGGGCGTTCTGCAACTTAAAGATGCTGCGGGTGTAGTCGTCGGCTTTTTGTCCCGTGGCCCGAACCAGCAGCCGGCCCGTCAGCTTCAGGTGGAAAAGGAGGTATCCCCCGCTTTCTAATCCCAGAATCAACAGCTTGGCCTGGCGTTTGACTGACTGGATCTTTTTGCCTCGGACATTCTTTTCGACGATACGGAAAGACGGCCGGAAACTGCCAGGATAGCTGGTTTCGACCGACAAGAGCTTCGAACCGCGCAACTCTTTCTCCAATTGTCTTCTGATTGTTTCGACTTCCGGAAGTTCGGGCATATCTTAGCCATTTTAACAAGAAAAAAGAACGAAGGCTAGGATTGACATCTCGTTTTGTGCTACAATAAAAACGGTTAATATCGAAGAGTAAAATCATCGATTCACTTCAATGAAAAAATTGTTCTTGCTCATTTTCCTGCTGGTCGTCTTGGCCGGGGCTTTTCTGATCGTCAAAAACAGCCAGTTTTTCTTAAAGTTTCTTCCGGGCGGGCCCCAAGGCCCGGCGGGCGGCGGGATCTGGTCGGGCGTGGGCGTCCGCCTTTCTTTCACCGATCTTCAAACCGGCCGAGTCGAAAAGATACTCTTGGCTTCAGAAAACTCCTTGCCTGCTAAAGTCTCGGACTTGGACGTCAAAGTCAAAGACAGCGATTATAAGACCTATGTTTTGCTGATTGTCGGGAAAAGGGACGGAAGCAAAGAAGGCGAATTCATCCTCCATCCGGGCGAATCGGCCATCTTCGAAGGCATCAAGATTGAAATCGAAGAGTTCCTCAATTCTTCTTGTCCTCCGGGAGCCCAGTGTTAGCGTCAAAAACGAAACCGTCCGGGAGCTGTTTCTCGGACGGTTTTGATTTCGGGCTAAACTTTGCTTATTTCTTCGCTTCCTGGCGGTAGAGGTAGTAAGAATAAAAGACGATGAAAAGGCCGCTGGCCAAAGCGGGCAGGATCAAGAAAAGAAAGGCCCCGTCGGCCCAGAAAAAGCCCAAGAGACTGACGAGAGCCGTCGCTTTAAAGAGCTTCCCGCCCAGCCGGTGCGTTTTATCCCAAACCGAATCTGAGCTAAGCGTCCAGGGAGTTCTGACGCCGATGAACCAATTCCTTTTGGCGTGTTCCATCAGGATCCAGGCAGCAAAAAAGACGATGCTCAGGACCGGCACTAAAAGTTTCAGCAGGTCGAACCTCAAGCCGACGTTCCAGGCGATCGTCAGGAGTTGAAGATAGAAGAGAAAAGCGATGATCAGGACAATAAAACCATCGTAATATTTTCGGAACCCCTTAATATTCTCTTTCAAGGGATCGATCTTCGGAGCTAAGACGAAAAGTCCGAAAAGGGGCAGAGAGATCAGCGGCATTAAAAACAGGCCCCAGAATTTTGGCAGATAGCCATCTACCTGGCCGCGGGCATTCCAATGGGAAGCCAGTCGGTCGGGCAGACAAGAGCTGCCGTAAAAGGACAGGGCGACGATGAAAGACAGGCTGATAATACCCAAGACGATGATTTGGCTCTTGTTCATATTCGTGGCGTCAGAAATTTCATGATGATTTGAATTTTTCTAGAGCTCGCTGGCAGAATCCCTCATGGCCGGGATAAATGTCTCTAGTTTTCATTTCATCTAGTTTCAAGAATTTCATTTCCTTCCCCTCAAAACATTCAATTTTCTGCTGCCCGTCGTAAGTTGTCCAGAAGATAGAGCGAGCGATCTTTTGGCCGCCCGGCAACAGATACGTTTCCTCCGCTAAGAGATTCAAAGAGCTGGCTCGATAACCAGTTTCTTCTTGCAGTTCCCGGCGTGCCGCGGTTTCGGGCTCTTCATCCATTTTGACCTTCCCGCCCGGTAGACACCAATAGCCCGGGAAAACAATGCTCGTCTTGTTATCCCGGTGCTGCATGAGGACGGCGCCGTCGGCTCGGATCAAAACGGTGGCGGCCGATTTTAATCCCTCTTCTTTAGTGAAGCCCAGCTGCCCCAAAAGCAAGAGGCTGAAAGCCCCCAAGGCAAAAGCCAAGACCCAGTTCAAATTGGAAAGATTGATAACGGGCGAAGCCCGATATATCGTACTCGCTATGAGGGGGATCAGCATCAGGGTGGCCAGAAACGATCCCGAATGGAGGGCGAGTTCCCGGGCCAGGAAGAACTCTAGGCGCTTGGTTCGGACCGCGGTGTAATAGCTCAAGCCGTCCAGCGGGACCCAGACGAATATTCCCACCAATTGATAGGCAAGGTCGACCAGGAAAAGAAAAAGCTGTCCGCTGAGGATAGGACGAATCAGCCAGTTGATAAAGTTTAAGGGGATGCTCCAGCGGAAAATCTGGCGGCCAAAGCGGTCCGTCAGCTGACCGGCCAGGATCAATAAAACGAATGAAGCCAGGAGAGAGATCGAGGTGATGGCCCCGAGGAATTGGTAGGAACCGATCAGGAGGAAGACGTAGAGCGGCCAGATAATGTCGTAGACCTGGGTGGTCATGCCCGCGCCGAAGTAGCCCAGAAAGAGCCGAGGCATCTGTTTAAGGGGCAGGTTTTCCTTCAGGGTTTTTAAAGAAATCTCCGGGAACTTGAACTCGTATTTGTCAAAGAAAAGAGGTAGGGCCGAGGCGATGATCAAGAAAAGGCCCAAGAGATAGAGAGGCGTGAAGCCTGTCATCTGAATGATCAAGCCGCCGATAATGGGGCCGGCGATGGTCGCCAACTTTCCCACTAAGTTGATTCGGGCCGCGTCCTGGCCGAAAGTCAACTTATGGTCGGATCCGACGACGCTCAGATGAAACGGCAGCCAATAAAGAGGCACGGCCAATCCCCAGAGGGCGGCCGACCAGAGAAAAAAAGCCGGATCCTTGTCCGCGAGAATGAGGAAAACAAAAAAGATGACTCGGGGGATGGTCCCAGAAAAAGCAATCCAATCCGAACCGAAGCGAGCCACCAAGCGAGCAATCGGCAGAGTCGAGATCAGCACGGTCAGATTAAAAACCAAATAGAAAGCCAGGACCCAACCCAATCCCTGGGTCACCTTGAAGATATAGAGCGGGATAAAAATTCCGACCAGAGAGAAGCCGAATTGCAGCAAAAAGGTGCTGGCGTACAGACCGCTCAAACCCGGCAAGAGGATCCTTTTCATATTATCTATTTTAACACAAAACCGATCAGGCACCGGAGACTTTTACCTCTCTCGTTTCTCCCTGAGTCATCCGGGTCAATTCTGATGGCGTGAGTTTAAAAACGGCGTGAGAGGTGCCGGCGGCGGCCCAGATTTCCTCGTATTGCCCAAGGTCCTCGTCGATTAGGGTTTGTATCTTTTCTCGATGCCCCAGGGGCGGCACGCCGCCGATGACGTAACCGGTCTTTTCTAAAACAAAATCGGCCTCCGCTTTTTCAACTCCCTCCCCGATCACCCGGGCGATTTTTTCTTCGTCGATCCGATTTGATCCAGAAGCGATGACCAGGACCGGCCGCCCGATTATCTTGGTTTTAAAGACGATGGATTTGGCGATTTGTCCGAGCTGGCAACCGAGTGCCCGGGCCGCATCAGCGGCGGTTCGGGCAGTTTGCGGCAATTCTAGGACCCGGCCTTCTAAACCGAAGCTCTCGAGCGACTCCCGGATCTTTTGAGATTTGGGATTTAAGTCAGCCACAGCATTAACAAAGCCATCAGCGAAAGGATCATTTCGGAAACAACGTTGGCTTTGGCTTTTTGGAAATAGTCTTTGAGGAAAGAGGGTTTGAGGATTTCCTGATTTTTTCTCCGGGGAAATTTGACCCGGGGATACAGCCAGGTAATCTGCGGCTCCCGGCTGATGCCTTGCAGTTTTAATCGGCAGAGCCAGAAACCAACTTCGTCCAGGACGAGATGGAGAAAGAAACTGGCCAAGATCAGCAGTTGTCCGCTCAAAGACAGATGATTACCGTAGAGGGCGATCAAGATCAACCAGAGGATAAAGGCGCCCAAGGGCGTGTGACTAATCAGGTCGTGGTGGTTCTTTTTCAACCACTGGGCCGGTAGCAGATCGAGGTCCAAGACGAGGCTGGCCGCCAAAGTCAAAACGATTTCCGTCAAAGAAAACCGGCCGCCGCCGGCTTCGGCGGTTTTGATCAAAATGAGAGTGGCGCCCAGGTGGCCAGGAGGTAGCATAAAAAATTTTAGTCTCGCTAGAGCGAGGTCGGATTACGGCGAAAGAAGTTTATCAATCCTCCTAAGGCTTTTGGGCGGTTGTTTTTGGAATTCTCGATGCTGGATGACCAGGTCGAGCATCAGATTCAAGCCATATTTCTTGACCAAGCTTTTGACGATCCGGTCCAATTCCTGGCGGTATTCTTTGGTCTGCGAGAGATAGAACTTTTTCACCAATTCTTTGTCGCTGCCATTCATCTCGTTCCAGAGGCGCTGGCGGATGTAGGCGGCGAGGTTGATGTTCTCGACAAAAACGTCTTTGACGCCCACCGCCCGGAGTTTTTTGAAGATCTTTTCCAGCTCGTCTCTCCGGGCCACGAAATGCGGCAACAACGGTCCGACAAAAGCGTAAGTCTTGATCCTCTCTCGGTTGAGCGTTTTTAAGGCTTCGAATCTCTGGGAAACCGGGGGAGCGAATTTTTCGAAATAGCGGGAGATGCCGTCGTCGGTCGAGGTGACGGTCAGGCCGCCGGCCACATTCTTCAGCTTTTTGAAAAGATCCCGGTCGCGCAGAACCAGATTCGATTTGGTCAGAATAGAAACCGTGCCGCGGAAGTCAAAGTCAACCAGGGCCTCGAGACAGCGCCGCGTCAATTTGTATTTAGCCTCAACGCCCTGATAAGGATCGGTAACCGAACTGATGAAAATCTCCTGTCCCCGGCCTTTGTTTTTTAACTTCCGGGGCAGCTCCTGCTTTAAAAGTTCGGGGGCGTTGGTTTTGGCAAAGACAAAAGTGCCCCAGTCTTTGACCTCTTTCTTGACGGCCCGGCCCATAAAGGAAGCGTAGCAGTACTTGCAAGCAAAAGCGCAGCCGATATAAGGGTTGATGGTCCAATCGATGCCGGGAATGCCGCAGGGGCTGAGGATTGACTTGGCTTGGATTTCTTTTAATTCGAACATTTCGCGAACTAGCCGTTAAAGATGGTCAGCAGGGCCATGAGGCCGACGCCGGCGAGCATTAGGATCATCTGCCCAAGAGAGGTCGAGATCTTTAATTCCCGGTGCAGCTCGGGCAGAAGATCTGAGCCGGCCACGTAGAGAAAACCACCCGCCGTAATCGGCAACAGGATCAGAGAAAAGCCCTGAATTCGGGAACCGATGACCAGAGTCATGACCGCGCCCAGGATGGCGGTCAGAGCCGTCAAGAAATTAAAGAAGAGAGCCTTTCGGACGCTGAGGCCGGAATGGATCAGGATGCCAAAATTGCCCAATTCCTGGGGAATCTCGTGGAAGATGACGGCCAAGGTTGTGGCCAGTCCCACCGGGAGGCTGACGGTAAAACTGGCCGCTACCAGCAGACCGTCGATGAGGTTATGGACCGCGTCGCCGATCAAGCTCATACTCGCGAAAGACCGGGCGTGGTCCGGGCAGTCTATTTCGTGGCAGTGCTGCCATTTTAAGAATTTTTCCAAGACAAAGAAAAGTAAGATTCCCAAGATGATCAGGAGCGACGTTCCCAGGTTCAGCCCTAGTTTCTCGAAAGATTCAGGCAGTAAATGGATCAGAGCGTCGCCGAAGAGACCGCCCACGGCAAAGCTGACCAGGAACAGAGAAACCTTCTTTATCTTTTCTTCCCGGAAGGCCAAAGCCAAAACGCCGATCAAGGAGATCAGGCTGATGACGGTGACACTGACGAGAGAGTAAATCCAGACCATTATATGCCTCCGCTGGCTCCGGGGACTTTCTCGGGGCCCTTATTGGTGTAACGCTTGATAAAGTCTTTGATGCGTTCAACCGGCAAGGTATTATTTTCAATATTAAACGCGTCGAGCCGGCCCCACGCGGCCAACGCCATGTCGGTTTCATTTGTTGCGCGCGGCGTGATGATAACTTTTGCCGCACTAAATTGTTTTAACTCTTCTTTTATTTTATCGGCCAGGCGCGGATGATAAGCAATCCAGACATCGCCGTGCTCAAGATTGTGGATAAGATTCTGGTCGGAAATTGTCTCTTCACGAAAACCCGAGCGGGCGGTTTGATCGTAGTGCGGTCCGGATGTCGGAGGATCGGAAGTGTACTCGGGTAATTGACTGCCGACGGCAATATGATTCACCCCCATTAAAGGAACCGCGTGGCTGAAGTCTTTTCCTTTTGCCTCACTATCCTGTATCAGCAGATACAATCCATAGCCGATCAGGGCGATAACTACAAAAACAACGCTATAGTTTCTTATTTTGAGTACGAATTTATCGCGTCGCCCTGTGCGCTGATCAGCCTCTTTCTCCCGCTGTCGCCGTTCGCGTTTTTCCCGTTTTGTTAGTTGTTGTTCTTCGTTCATAGCGATTACGATATATCGGGCATTCTGCCCGTTATGGGCGGCCCTTACGGGAGTCGAACCCGTGTTTTCAGCTTGAGAAGCTGACGTCCTTAACCACTAGACGATGGGGCCAAGAGGTTGAGCCTCTATCAATCTTATTACCTTAAAATTATTTAAAAGACTAGAGGTTTAGCTTTGGCTATAGCGGGCGGTCCGCCGCCCGATATATCGTACTCGCTATAGCGGGCGGAGCCCGATATATCGAATTCCATTCGCTATTGGTAATCGGGCGGGATCTGCCAGGCGTCGATGATATACTTGGCCAAATCGTGGAAAATGGGGATGGCCGAGTATTCCGCCGTTTTGGTCTGGGGGTTGTCCAATTTGACCAGGATGAGGAACTTGGGATTGAAAGCCGGAGCAAAGCCGATAAAAGACTGGATGGTCTGGTCCGAATAGCCGGGCTTATCGATGCCCAGGGCGCCCCAGGAAACCTGGGCCGTGCCGGTTTTGCCGGCAACAAAGTATCCCGGGACCTTGGCTTTTTTGCCGTAGCCGTTTTCCACCACGCTCGTCAGCATGGAAACGATCTGGGAGCTGGTCCGGGGAGAAATGATGTTATCCGTGATCTCGGGAGAGATTTTTTGACTCTGACCGTTTTGATCGATGATTTCCTTGACGAGATGGGGTTTGACCAATTTGCCGCCATTGGCCAGAGCCGAGAAAGCGCGGACCAGCTGAAGGGGCGTGATCTCGATTCCTTGGCCGAAGGCGGCCGTGGCGAAGTTTATCTCGTAGCCTTTTTTGAACTCCTGGTTCTGGGAAAAAACCTCGCCCTGGAGATCGATATTGGTTTTTTCAAAGAAGCCGAACTTCTCGAGATACTTCAAAAAGAGATTGGAGCCCAGCTGCTGCTCGGCGAAGACCGCGCCGGTATTGATGGATTTTTCCAAGACTTCGGTCATCGTCCTCTGGCCCCAGGTCCGCCGGTCGTAGTTGTAGATTGGCGTCCGGCCGATCCGAACCACCCCGGCGTCGACATAGGTTGTCTGGGGCGTGACTTTCCCCTCCTCGATGGTCGCGGCCAGGGTTATTGCCTTGAAGACCGAGCCCGGCTCAAAGATCTTTTGGCTGGCCGGATTTTGGAAGATTTTTAAATCCTTTTCCTGTTCGTAGTTGTTGGGATCAAAGCCGGGGTAGTTGGCCAGAGCCAGAATCTCTCCCGAATCGGGCCGGAGCACGATGATGGTGCCGCTTTCAAACTGCAGGCCTTTTTGCGCTTCGGCCAAAAGCCTCTCGGCTTCAAACTGAATCGGGTAGTCCAGGGTTAAAACCAAGTTGCGGCCCTTTTCCGTTTGTGATGGAGAAAAAGAAATCAGGAGTCCGCCGACTCCCCTCTCCCCCTCGATCATTCCTTCTTGGCCGCTCAAGACGTCTTGATAAAAACCCTCCAGCCCGTACTGGCCCTGTTTTTCCGAATCGACAAAGCCCACCGTCTGCGAACCCAGCGTTTGTTGGGGAAAAGTCCGGACTCTTTCCTGACCGATATAGACTCCCGTAATTTCTAGTCTCTGTAATCTCTCAGCTTCCTCGTCGGTCACCTTGTTCTTGACGAGTTGGTAGAGGCTGTCCTGATTCAGTTTTTCTCTGACCATTTCTGGCGGAATGTCCAGAATTTGGCTCAGGGCCTTTTCCGCCTTTTCTTTCTCCTTGACTTCCCGAGGAGAAACGTAGACAAACTGACGCTGATAATTTGTCGCCAGGATTTGGCCGCCGGAAAAGAAAATTTCCCCCCTTTCTCCGCTCACCGGCGAAAAGAATTTTTGCTGGCCCTGGGCCAGGGCTCGGTAATAGCCGCCCTGGAGGACCTGGAGAAAAAATAAACGACCGATGACGGTCGCGCCCAGCAGGATCAGAGCCGCCAGGACCAGATTCATCCGAGAACCCTTCATTTTTTTACCGGCTGACCACGGTCTTGGCCGACGACTGAATGAAGCTGACCGTTTCCGCCTTTTCTAGGTTCAAACCCTGAACCTGTTTTTCCAGTTTAAAGAGAGTATTTTCTTTTAGGCCATTGAGCTTGAGCGTTTCGTTTTCGCCCTGGAGAGCGGTCACTCTCAGCTGTCCCTGGTGCAACTGATAGGTTTGCCTGACGATTTGGTTGTTTTGCCAGAGACAAAAAACAATCAGCAGGGCGCTGGCCGCGAGACCGATGGAGCAGAGATAAAGCCCGCGAATCGGCCGCTTGAAAGAGAAGCGCGGAAAAGAGAGGGTGCGGATCTCGTTGGGGAAAGTGGCGATGTTCATCATATTTTCATCCCGGCTCTTAATTTGGCTGAACGCGAACGCGGATTACTTTTTATCTCGACGGGTCCCGGCGTGACCGGTTTTGGAGTTAAGATTTTTAATCTGCCTAGTTTGACTTGCTCTCTAAAGAAGTCTTTCACGCGGCGGTCTTCCAGGGAATGGAAGGAAATGACGAGAAGCCGACCTCTTTTCTTCAAAACTTCCAGAGCTTGGGGCAGCGCCCGTTCAAGATTCTCCAGTTCACGGTTGACGCAGATTCGGAGAGCCAGGAAGGTGCGCGTGGCCGGATGGATCCGGTCCAGGCTCTTTCGCGGGCAAGCTGTTTCTACGAGCCGGGCCAACTGAAGGGTGCTTTCGATCGGTTTTCTAATTCTTCGGGCGCAGATCAGTTTTGCGATTCCCGAAGCCCAGCGCTCTTCTCCGTATTCCCGGAAGATTCTCTCCAGTTCTTTTTCCGGCCAGTGGTTGACGACGTCTCTGGCCGTCAGCTGGTTCGGATCTCCGTCGAGCCGCATCAGGAGCGGCTCTTCGCGAAGAAAGGAGAAGCCCTTCGCCGATTCTTCGAGGTGCCAGCTGGAAAGGCCAAGATCGAAGATGATTCCGTCGATGTCGGCGAACTTTTCCTTTTCGACAATCTTTTTTAAATTGACAAAATTATCATTGACGAGTCGTAGACGATCGGTCGGTTTTTGTCTTCCCTTTTCTATCTGTCGCGGATCCTGGTCGATGCCCAGGAGTTTTCCTCGCGGGCGGGTCTTGACTAAGAGGCTCTGGGCGTGCCCACCTTCGCCGAAGGTGGCGTCAATGAAGTTCTCGTTCCTCTGGGGATCGAGATAACTAATCACTTCTTTTGTCAGAACAGGAAGGTGCACGGTTCTAGATGCCTAATTCTTTCAGCCTTTCGGCGATGTCAATGCCCGCTTCTTCGGTCTTGCCCTTGTATTCTTTCCAGTGGGTTTCATCCCAAACCTCCAGGCGATCGTTGACGCCGGCGATGACCACTCTTTTCTTGAGGCCGGCGTATTCTTTGAGAAAGTCCGGCACCAGGATCCGGCCCAAATTGTCCAAGGTGACTTCCATGGCTCCGGTCAGCATGAATCGGGTGAATCCCCTCGCGTCGGCTCCGGATAACGGCAGCTTGCTGATCTTTTCCACCAGGGCTTCCCAGGCTTTGACCGGGTAGACGGACAAGCAGTTGTCGAGTCCGCGGGTAATGACGGCTTTCTTGCCCAAAGACTCGCGCATTTTGGCGGGGATGCTCAGTCTTTTCTTCTCGTCAATTGAATAGTTGTATTCACCGATGAACATGTCAGTTATCCCCTGTTTTGCCTGGTTTTCCCACATTTATCCACAGGCTTACTATCTGACTCCACTATAGCCCACGCACAACCCACCGTCAACCGTAAAGAATGAGGGCTTTCCCCACACCTTTTCCACAGGAGCTAATCAAATCAAAAACCGCTTCTGCAGCGGTTAGTGAGGCCGATTTCTGATTAAAGTAATTTCAACTTGAACTCCGGCACGAGTATTTCCACCCGCGTGCCTCTTTTGAGCTGACCGGCCAACAGGGCCTGAGCGAGAACGTTTTCAATCTTGTCCTGAATGACCCGGCGCATCTGCCGGGCGCCGAAGATGGGGTCGTAGCCCAGTTTGACGACCTCGGCTTTCAGCTCCGGACTGATGATGAGGTCGATGCCCTTCTCGCTCAAATTCTTTTTCAGCTTTTTTAGCAATAGGTCGGCGATGCCCAAAAGGTTCTCCGGCGTCAATGATTTAAAGACGACGACGGCGTCAAAGCGGTTGATAAATTCGGGCCGGAAGATACCTTCGTTGAAAACGTAGGCGAGCAACTTTTCTTTGATGGAGGGCATTTCCAACTTTTCTTCGATGGCCTGAAGAATGATTTTGTAACCGGCGTTGGAAGTAGCGATGATGATCGTGTTGAGGAAGTTGACCCTGCGGCCCAGGCCGTCTCTCATCGAACCCTCGTCGAGCACCTGCAGAAAAAGATTGAGAATGTTGGGATGAGCTTTTTCGATTTCGTCCAGGAGAACCAGGGAAAAAGGATTGTCCCGGACCTGGGTGACAAAGAAGCTTTCCTCGTCCGGTGAACCGATCAGTCTTTTTAAATCCGCGGGATTCTGGAATTCAGAAAGATCGAGACGAATCATCCGTTCTTCCGAGCCGAAGTAGACGGCGGCCAGAGCCTTGGCCGTTTCGGTCTTGCCCACGCCCGTCGGCCCCAGAAAGAGGAAGGTGCCCATGGGCCCCTTGCGGATGGTGATGTCGGAACGGGCCCGGCGCAGAGCCGAGGATACTTCCTCCACCGCCTCGTTCTGATTGATAATCCGGCCGTGCAAAAGATTTTCCAGGTCGAGCAGGTTTTGCTTTTCCTCCAAGGAAATCTGGCCGATGGGAATCTCGGTCTTTTCCGAGACGATTTGAGACACGTGGCGGGGCAGAATCAATAGCTCTTTGTCGCGGGAAAGCTCGACCAGGAGCTCGGCCATGAGGTCGGTAGCCTTTTTAGGAAAAGGAATGGCGGGCAGATAGCGGTCGGCCTCGATGACCAATTCTTTGATGGCCGGATAGCTGATGAATTTCTTGTATTTGGCTTCCCAGCCCGGCACAAAAAGTTCCAACAGCCGGATCGTTTCGTCGAGGGAAACCTCAGCCACCTCCACTTTTTCGAAAACCGAGGCGATCATATTCGGTTCGATGAAACGATGGAAGCTGGCAAAGTCGCTGACGGCGATCAGCCGGAACTGGGGAATCCTCAGATAGGCGGCCAGGGTGCCGGAAATGTCGATCGTGCCGGGTCGGAGGTTGCCGCCGATGAAGTTATGAAAATCCTGGATGATCAAGATGATATTGCCCGCCATCAGAACTTCTTGGAAGATCTGCTCTAAGGCCGCGCCGGTTTTCTCTTGACTCTGACAACGATTGATGAGCAGGGAAACGTCCAATTCGACGACTCTTTTGTAGTTCAGCTCCGGCAGACTTTCGCCGAAAAGAATTTTCTGGGTCAAAGCCTGGAGCAGGGCGCCGCGGCCGGAGCCTACCTCCCCCACCACCAGAACATTATTGACTTCGGTGCGGGCCAGGACCCTTTCGATCTGCCCGACTTCTTTTTCGTGGCCGACGATTTCTTCGAAACCCTTTCTCTCGATCATTTCCGTCCAATCGATGGCGTACTGGTCTAGGGTGATCGTGTAGCCGGCCGACCAGCTTTTGGCCAGGCCGCCGATCTTGACCAGGTTTTTGTATTCCCAGAATCTTTTCCGTTCCTCGATCTTCTTCTGGCTACTTTCCCACCACCAAGTCAGGTTGTCGATATCCTCGCTTTTAAGCCCGGTTTCGATCAGGATCTTCTTTAAGAGCGGGTCGCTTTTGGCCAGGGCCGTCAGGAGATGACCGCAGGTGATGACGTTGCTGCTTCTTTTTTGCGCATTCTTCAACGATTCTAGCCAGAGATTAGCCAGATCAGCGGCTTCATCGGGCCGGGGTAAATCCAGGTC
>JACQQI010000019.1 GCA_016207115.1 Candidatus Nealsoniibacteriota bacterium | reverse complement strand
GCGCAATGGGTGTCTCCGAAGACGTACCGGTGATTCCCGACACTCCCGGCTACGCGGAACTTTTCGCCGGTCAGGAAGGAAGTCGGGTGAAAATCGAGGTGGAGTTGATCCCGCCGCGCACTTCCACCTTGAGCCATCTGCGGATTGTCGAAATCGTCGGCGTAGTCGGTTAGGAAAGATCATTCCAAGTTCAGTAAGGAGGACACAATGCCAATTGTTGAAGTTTGGGGCGTTCCGGACTCAGTCTCCAGGGTCACCTTGGCTGAGTTGCGCGACCAGATCATTAAAACCGTCGCGCGCGAGATGGGGTGCAAGCCAGAGTGGGTGAGGGTGTTCTATCCCCAGGACATGCTCGCCCAGGGCGAAAACGAAGACGTGTTCGTCTATGTGAAGACCGCGGTGCTGGCGGGTCGAGAAGATGCCAATGAGGTTGCCATCGCGGTGACCGAACAACTCGCTACTATGATTTGCGCGACTCTCCAGACGCACAACGTCGAGTGCTTCATCGAACCCCTGCCCAAAAACTGGCGCCACAACGTGCACGCCAAACGGAAATAGCCCCGACAACACACAGAAAGCCCTGATCAAACGGTCAGGGTTTTCGCTTTTTATGCCAGATCTATCTTGACAATTCAGAAATAATGTCCACCATTCTCGTTTTGAAGATCGTTGTCGCCGCGCTGGTTGTGGCGCAATGGATCGTGATTGTTCGTTCGCAGAAGCACCTCTCTCCGGTTCTCTTACTGGCGCTGCCGATGGCGTTGTTCGTTCTAGCCTTCGTGGCGGTGATCTGTTCGATGCTGAGCGGCGGTCGCGTGAGCGCCGAGAAAATGCTCAACGACGTCATCAACAGATTCTCGCCGATACGGCTATCGTTCTCCTTGCCGTCATCGCGACCATCGGGGCCGGGGCCTGAATCTTCCTACTCTAATCCAAATCCAGGGGCGCTCAGTGAAAAGGCAGACACACCCGTGCCTGCCTTTTGATTCTTAAAACGAGTCCGCTAGCGAAGCCAGGGCGGTTTTTTTGTTTACACCGAGCCCGTTAAAGCGGTAGAATAAAAATGATGAGAACGAAAGGTCGTTAAGCAAAACAAAACAAGAATAGTATTCAATATGACCAAGAGAGTAATTGTTTTGACAATCGTCATCATCGGCCTGCTCGGCGGATTAGGGTTTGTTCTCTACAATCAATTCTTTTTCGGCCGCGGTGACGGACAAGAATTAGGAAGGCTCGGCGAGATAAAAAAGAGGGGAGAAATCATTATCGGTACCGATGCAACCTATCCGCCCATGGAGAGCCGGGACGAACAGGGAAACTTCTCCGGCATGGATATCGACATCGCTCGGGAGATTGCCTCGGATCTGGGCGTCAGAGCCAAATTCAAGAATATTATCTGGGAAGAAATTTTTAATGCGGCCAAGAACGGAGAAACGGATATGATCATATCGGCCATCACCATCACCAAAGAAAGGACGGAGACCCTGGCCTTTTCTGATCCCTATTTTAATGCCGGTCAGGTGATTGTCAGTGCGAAAGATAAAAAAGGAATCATCAGCGGACCCAAAGATCTGAAGGAATATAGAGTAGGGGTTCAGGTCGGAACCACCAGCGAAGAAGAGGCGCGGAAATACACCGGGAACCCGTCTTTGGTAAATACTTATGAGAATTATGATTTAGCCAAGGAAGATTTACTCCAGGGCAAGATCGACGCCATCATTATCGATTATCCGGCTGCGGTGGGAATGGTCGCCGGAGAAGAAAAATTGCAAATAGCCGGAGAAATCTTCACCCAGGAGTTTTATGGAATCGCCATCCAAAAAGATCAGCCCGCCCTGCTTTCACAAATTAATAAAAGCATCCGACGGCTGAAGCAGGCGGGAGAACTCAGAAGAATAGAAGAAAAGTGGTTGGGCCAGTGAGGCGTTATGAAATTCAAACCCAATCTCCAATTCAAGCTGCTCGTCGTCGTCTCTTTGGTTATCGTTCTAACCCTTTCATTTTTCTATTATCTGAGCGTCAATAGTCAAAAAAAGATTTTCCATGATTCTTTCCGAGACTCCGCCATCAGTTTGGCCCGTGCGCTTGACGCCGGCATTGGCAGCAAGGACGAATTAAACGACGTGGCCAAACTGCAATCCAACATTTACAAGACGATCTGGCTGAGCTCTAATATTGTTGGCATCAGCATCAGTTTGCCGGTCAAAACGGGCTTAGAAATTGTCGCCTCTAACGACACGGGCGAAATCGGTAAAACGGCTATCCCGGAGAGTCTGGCCGCCTATCAGGACGGGACGATTTCTACCAAAGTCATGACCGAAGTCGATGGCACCGAGGCGTTGAGGGTCATCACTCCGGTTCACGTGGGCGGGCAAAGGGTCGGCATCTACAGCATAAAACTATCCCTGGATCCTTTAGAAAAAGTTATCACCAAAACGCAGAGAGAGTTTTCATTGATTACGTTGATGTCTATTCTGGCGATCATTGGCAGCCTTTCCTTCTCGATAAAAATTACGGTGATCGATCCGATCAAGGAATTGCTGAGCGGGATGGAAAAGATCGGCGGCGGCGAATTAGACTACCGGGTTAAAACCAAGAGGCAAGATGAAATCGGAGATCTCTTTTCCAGCCTTAACGTCATGGCCGAAAAATTAAAAGACCGGACCGAGGCCCTGCAAACAGAAAGAGAGGGGTTGGCGGAAAAAGTCACACAAAAAACAAAAGAGCTTCAAGAAAAGATCAAAGACTTAGAAAAATTCAACAAGATTGTCGTCGGC
>JACQQI010000018.1 GCA_016207115.1 Candidatus Nealsoniibacteriota bacterium | reverse complement strand
TATTTGGACAAGTGAAAAACAGAAAAATTCCGGGGTCATCTAATGGTAGGATAATGGACTCTGAATCCATTTATCTTGGTTCGAATCCAAGCCCCGGAGCAAAATCTGAAAACAGCTCTCGTGGAATAAATGTCAAAGCCCTATGAAAACCGCTCTTATTCTTCACGGAATGCCGTCAAAAAAGGAATATTTCGATTCCCGCAGTCCCGCCTCGTCCAACAAGCATTGGTTGCCGTGGCTGCAGAGGCAGCTCATCCTCGGCGGTATCCTGGCGCAGACGCCAGAGCTGCCGGAACCCTACAGGCCGGTTTACGACAAATGGCGTTTGATTTTTGAACGGTTCAAGGTTGATCAAAAAACGATTTTGGTTGGCCACAGTTGCGGGGCCGGATTTTTAGTCAAGTGGCTGAGTCAAAACAAGACGAAGGTGGGAAAAGTGGCTTTGGTGGCGCCTTTCTTGCACCCAAGCGATAACGGAATACAAACGGGGCTTTCTAATCTTAAAATTGACGAGAATCTCGTCAAGCGAACTGATGGCCTGATGGTCTTTTACTCTCTCGATGACGAAGAATCAGTTTTAACCGGCGTCGAAAAACTGCGGACAAAATTAAAAGGCGCTCGGTTCAGGCAGTTTGCCGATCACGGCCATTTCTGTTTTGAAGACATGAAAACCGACCAGTTTCCCGAGTTGAGGGATTTTCTTTTGAAAAATTAAGAAATTGCACAGGTAGCTGGAGAATAATGAGGATTTTTGTCAAAGTTAAAGCGAAAGCCAGAGAGGACAGGATAGAAAAGAAAGACGACAGCCATTTTGACGTTTGGGTCAAAGAGCCGCCGGTGGCTGGCCGGGCCAATCGAGCCGTTCTCCGACGGGTGGGAGAATGTTTCCGTGTGCCCCCGGCCCGGATGAAGATCGTTTCAGGTCTTGCTTCGCGCCAGAAAATCATCGAGCTTTAGAATAAAAGGCGTCAGAGATCTTTTCCCCTTCCAGATTATTCAATAAACTAGTTACAAAAAGGTTTCGGACACCTTTTTGCAAAAACTATGATTACTCGAGACCAGGCATTAGGGCTTTTGCACGAGAAAATGCAATCACAGAATCTCCGGCGGCATTGTTATGCCGTGGAGGCGGTGATGGGAGCCTTGGCACGGCATTTCGGCGCCAATCAAGAAAAATGGGAGATCGTCGGCCTTTTGCACGACGGGGATTATGAAGAAACCAAGGCCATCCCGGAACAACACACCCTGAAAATGGTTGAGTGGTTAAAAGAAATGGGCGAGACTGATCCGGAGATCATTGAAGCGATTTTGTCGCACAATTTCAGCCACACCGGCCAGAATTCACCCAAAAATAAACTCGAATGGTCGCTCTATTGCTGTGACGAGCTGACCGGTTTGATCGTCGCCGTGGCTTTGGTCCGGCCGGATAAAAAACTAGCCTCGGTGACCGTCGAAAGCGTTTTGGGCAAATGGAAGGAAAAATCATTCGCCGGGGGCGTCAAAAGAGAGCAAATTGAGGAATGTGAGAAAGAATTGGGCCTGCCTTTGGCCGAATTTATCCAGATCGCCTTATCGGCTATGCAAGAAATTAGTAATGAACTTGGCTTGTAATGAAAAATGAAACTTGAGTCACGAAAGATCATTTTTCTCATTATTGTTTTGGCTGTTTTAGCCACCGGGTATTGGTTTTGGCAGAACCGAAGTTTTAATCCCGCAATTAACCCAACGCCTAGCGCGACGCCGGCAGAGCCGTCCTCCGAAGCCAGCCTAGACGAGACGGCTGGCTGGAAGATTTTCCGTAGTGAGATTTACGGCTACGAGATAAAATATCCGTTGGAATGGGACTATAACACCGATCAGAAAGACCCCGGCCTTTACTGGTTGGTCCATACCGTTGATACTCTCGAGCCTTTTTGGCTTTCAATCAGGGTTTTTGACAATCCCGGTAAATTGAGTTCAAAACAATGGGTCGATAAGATCTTGAGCGAGAACCAGAAGTTGGTCGATTCCGGTGGCATTCAATACAAAGAGAGGAAAGAGTTAACCGTCGCCGGGTTGCCCGCCGACGAACTGTATGGCGTCATGGCCTACGACCGCTCCGACGAACAGATTTATCTGGCCAAGGAAGATAAATTGTTCTATTTCAATTTCCCGGTGGCCGATGAAAATCCTAATCTGGCTGATCCTGTCGGGAATAATAAAAAGTCTTGGCTAATTATTAACACCCTTAAGTTTTTGAAATGAAAAATACAGTCATTATTATTTTTATTTTAGTCGTTGTTATCGCGGGCGGGTGGTTCTTTTTCAAGAATAACAATAATCAACCAGCCGTTCCGGCAGAAAAAAACATGTACGCCATCAATATTAAGACGAATCTGGGCGAAATTAAGATTCAAACTTATGACGCCGACGCGCCCAAGACCGTCCAGAATTTTATTGCTTTGGCTGAAAAAGGCTTCTACGACAACCTGACTTTTCACCGAGTCATTAAGGGGTTCATGATCCAGGGCGGCGATCCCAACGGCAATGGCACGGGCGGGCCGGGCTACCGGTTTGAAGACGAATTAAATCCCGCTACCGAGTCCTACAAAGCCGGCTACAAAAAGGGCGTCGTGGCTATGGCCAACGCCGGGCCCGACACCAACGGTAGCCAATTCTTCATCATGCTGGAAGACTATCCTTTGCCGCACAACTATACAATTTTCGGCCAGGTCGTCTCGGGTCAAGCAATAGTCGACGCCATCGGCCAGGTTCCGGTTGATGTCAATGATAAGCCGTTGCAGCCCGTGGTCATTAAAAGCGTGACCGTGGAAAAATAATTATGGCGGGCGACAGCCCGATATAGCGTAACCGTTATGAAACCAGGCACCATTGTTTTTAAGGGTCAGACAAAAAAGGGGAGAGAGATCGTTGTCCGCTATCCTTTAGGGTCGGATGTCTCGGCCTTGCGCAACTATATCAACATCCTTTCTCGGGAAAAAACCTTCATTCGCTTTCAGGGTGAGCAAGTTTCCCTAGCCGACGAGAAAAAGTACCTCGCCTCCTATCTCAAAAAGATTAAGAAGAACGAGGCGGTGAAGCTGATGGTCTTTCACCAAAATCGACTCGTCGCCGTTGCGGATATCAATCTGGAAGACAAGATTTCCGGACACGTTGGCGTTTTCGGCATCACCGTGGCCAAAGACTTCCGCCGCGAAGGCGTTGGCAAACTCTTGATGAAGCTGGTTTTGAAGGAAGCCAAGCAGATCAAAAAGCTGAAAATCATCACCTTGGGAGTTTTCGCCAATAACTCCATTGCCCTAAGGATGTACCAGAAAAGATTCGGATTGAAAGAGTACGGCCGCCTGCCCCAGGGGATCAAACACCGAGGCAAGTTCATCGACCACATTTTCCTCTACAAGAGGGTCTAGTTAAAAATCGCCAGTGCGGCGATTTTTTGATAGAATGAAAGCAGTAGGTAAAGTCGAATTAACTCTTAAACAAATCTTTACAACATGTTTGAACTCAAAAACAAAGTTGCTTTAGTTACCGGAGCGAGAAGGGGCATGGGTCAGGCTCACGCTCTGGCTTTGGCCGGGCAAGGCGCCAAAGTTGCCGTCACCGACATCAGTTTGGAAGAATGTCAGAAGGTGGTCGAAGAAATTAAGGCCCAGGGCGGGGAAGCGGCGGCCTGGAAACTCGACGTCACCAACCAGGCGGAAATCGATCAAGTCTTCGGCGAGGTGGTCAAAAAATGGGGCAGGCTGGATATCCTCGTCAATAACGCCGGCATTTTCAAGCCGAAAATGGCTTTGGAAATGACCGAAGCCGATTGGGATCAGACGCTGGACATCAATCTTAAGGGAGAGTTTTTCTGCGCCCAGCGAGCGGCCAAAGAAATGGCCAAGAATAAATGGGGCCGGATTATCAACATCGCCTCGATCGCTTCGGGGGGCGTGGGCGTGGGCGTGATGGCGGCCTCGCACTACACCGCTTCCAAGGGCGGCATCGTCGGCTTGACCGAGACTCTGGCCCAGGAATGGGCACCTCTCGGAATTAACGTCAACGTCATCGGTCCGGGCGCGATTGACACACCGATGATTTCCGAGGCCCAGATGTCTAAAGAAGTCATGGATGCCTTTTTGGCCAACGTTCCTCTAAAGAGAATCGGCAAAGCCGAGGAAGTCGCGGCCATGGTCGTCTTCCTGGCCTCGGAAGAAGCGAGCTATGTCACCGGCGCCACCTTTTTCGTCGACGGCGGCTGGCTGGCGGCGTAACCGTTTTAAGAAATAAACAGCAGAGATTAAAACAATGGCAATCATTAAAAAGAAGAGCTGGCCCAAGATTTTTTCTCTCATGAAGTCGGGCAAGAAGAAGTTTGACGTCCGGGTAGCCGATTTTAAGGTAAAAGAAAGGGATACTTTGATTTTGGAAGAATACGATCCGAAAAAGAAAAAATACACCGGCCGGCGGCTGTCAAAGAAAGTGAAATACGTGATGAAGTTTGATCTAAACGACTACGGCCAGAAAAAAGAGATCGGAAAGAAAGGATTATACATTATTCAAATTTAAGTGGCTAGACCACCTGCAATAAAAACACCCCGCTTCTGTTGTAAGACAGTAGCGGGGGTCTTGTGTGACTAACAGCCGAGGATTTTGCGCTGTGCGCCGAACGTAACGCTGTTGGGGGCGATCGCTTCGACGATCGTCGCTCCCAGAAGCGGCACTCCGGCGACCAGGATCCCGACATTTTCGCGAGCCGAGGTCCATTTGCCGACGGTATGCCGGTCGCTAATGTTCTGCGCAATTGCCAAGACAATGTTGGTCACAATATACACGAGGGCGAGTTCCATTTTATCTCACCTCCTTTCCCCGTGGAGTAGCTAAACTGTAACATATCTTTAGTAATCTGTCAAGTTATCGTACGGGAAGGTAATTATGGATATTAAACAGTTAGAAAAAACACTTAACCGGGAACCTTCTTTTCGGTTAAAACAGGCCCAGAAAGCGGTTTTCCAGGACTTGATCGATGACTGGGGTCGGGCGACGGTTTTCTCCCTGGCTCTGAGAGAAAAACTGAAGCGAGAGGTTCCCTTAGAGATCGCAGCCAAATTATTTGTTGCCGCCGACCAAAAAACTGTCAAATCTCTGATCGGTCTCGCCGACGGTTTGAAAGTGGAAGCGGTTTTGATGCGCTATCCCAAAAGGAATACGGTTTGCGTTTCTTCCATGGTCGGCTGCCCGCTGAATTGCGAATTCTGCGCCACCGGGAAGATGGGTTTTAAAAGAAACCTGTCGGACGGAGAGATCGTCGAGCAAGTTCTCTTTTTCAATCGCTATCTGAAAAAATCGGGACAGCGCGTCAATAGTTTAGTCTTCATGGGCATGGGCGAACCTTTCCTGAATTGCGACTCGGTTTTCTCGGCCGTCGAGTTTTTCAACCGTCCTGAAAGTTTCAACATCGGCGCTCGGCACATCTCCATTTCGACCGTGGGAATCATTGAGGGAATCAAGAAATTGACTCAAAGTTCTTTGCCGGTTAACCTGGCGATCTCCCTGCACGCGGCCGATGACGAGACGAGGTCAAAAATCATGCCGATCAACCGGAGATATCCTTTGCGGGAAGTTCTAGAGGCGGTGGAAGAATATCTGCAAAAAACCCGGCGCAAAGTTATGTTTGAGTACATCATGATCAGGGGAATCAATGATTCTCTGAATCAAGCTCAAAAGTTGGTTCGGCTTCTTTCGGGATTAAGAAAGTCGCTCTATCTGGTTAATCTCATCGCCTATAACCCGACCGGCATTTTTAAACCTTCTTCTTCAGAGCAAATCCAGGGATTTAAGAAGGTTTTGGAAAAACAAGGCATTGAAGTCACGGAGAGGTACCGTTTTGGCCGGCAGATCCAAGCGGCCTGCGGTCAGCTGGCGATCGACGATGAAGAATAAAGCGCAGAACAGAGACAACAGAATCGACCCGTTATTTAAGGCGGACATTGCCCTCTTGGTTTTTTCTTTTCTGGCCCTGGCCATCGATTTCTTTTACCGCCTACGCGGCAGCGAGCGGGAAATCCTTTTGATTATTGTTTCTCTGAGCGGGTTGGCGCCCGTGGCCATCAGCGCCCTGAAGGCTCTGATTAATCGGAGGCTGACGATCGATCTTCTGGCTTCGATCGCCCTGGTCTTTGCCCTGCTCAATGGAGAATGGCATTCGGCCGCTTTTGTGAGCTTGATGTTGGTTTCTGCTCGTCTTTTCGCCCGCTACACCGAAAACCAGGCGAAGAATTCCATCCGGAGTCTCTTGAAACTGCGGCCGACCACGGTCCATTTGAAGAACGACGGGCAGATAACCGAGGTTCCGGTTGAGAGCGTCAGGGTGGGGGATCTCGTCCTGATCAATGCGGGTGAAAGAATACCCGTCGACGGCGTGGTCATCGAGGGGCGGGCCGTGATCGATCAATCATCACTGACCGGAGAATCGCTGCCCCAATCCAAAGCCGTGGGCGATCAGGTTTTCAGTTCGACCCTCAGCCTGGAAGGGGACTTGGTCATGGAGGCGACCAAAGTCGGTCAAGACACGACTTTTGCCAAGATTCTGGATCTGGTGGAAAAATCGCAACAGGGCAAGGCGCCGATTTCTTCGCTCTCCGATACCTTTGTCAATTGGTACATCTTTTTGATCATTTTGGGGTCGGCCGTCGTCTATTTCTTTAGCCATGATTTGAAACTTTTGCTCTCGATCTTGTTGGTAACTTGCGCTGACGATCTGGCCGTAGCCATTCCTCTGGCTTTTACCGCGGCCATCGGCACGGCCGCTAAATGGGGCGTCATCATTAAAGGCGGCCGGTTCGTTGAAGGGTTGACCAAGGTTAAGGCGGTGGTGCTGGACAAGACCGGCACCCTCACCGAAGGCAAGTTAGAGATCAAAAATCAGGTCGTTTTCAGCGGTTATGCAGAAAACGATTTCTTGTCCTGGTTAGGCGCCGTGGTTCAGGAATCGAATCATCCGACGGCCCGAGCCATTTTAAACTCGATTAAATCCCAGCCGATTAAACTAGCCGAGATCCAGGACGTCTACGAGGAATCCGGCTACGGCATTCGGGCGACGATCGACGGGGAAGACCTGTTCGTCGGCCGGCCCGGTTTTTTGGAAAACAAGGGGGTGAAATTTTCTCCCGAGGAAAACCAGGTTTTTGAAACCGAAAAGAATTTGGGTCGCAGCGTTATTGCCCTGGCGAAAGGAGGAAAGGCGATCGGTTTTGTTTCTCTTTCCGACTCCATCCGGCACAATTCTCACCGCGTCATCAAAGAGTTCCGGCAGAGGGGTGTCAAGAGAATCGTCATGCTGACCGGCGACAACGAGAAGGTGGCCGAGAGCGTGGCGCAAAAAGTAGAAATCTCCGAGTTCCACGCCAATCTTTTGCCCGCCGATAAGATCCAGTTCTTGAAAGGAATTATCAATCCGCGCTTTAAAACCTTGATGATTGGCGACGGCGTCAACGATGCCCCGGCTCTGATTCTGGCGGACATCGGTTGCGCCATGGGGGCGATCGGTTCGGACGCGGCCATTGAGTCATCGGACATCATTTTGATGAAAGACGACCTGAGCACCATCCCGCACCTTTTTGACTTGAGCCAGTACACGATGAAAGTCATCCGTCAGGATCTTTTGATCTGGGCCGCCACCAATGCCGTGGGCTTGATTTTGGTTTTCGCTGGCGTCATCGGACCCTTGGGGGCGGCGGCCTTTAACTTTTTGACCGATCTCTTCCCTCTGGCCAATTCCTTAAAACTCTTCCGGCTTCATCTGCACGGCCGACCGATCAGATAAGTTTAAATCATGATTAATCTAGAAGATTTCCAAAAGTTGGACTTGCGGGTGGCTAAGGTCATTAAAGCCGAGCCGGTTTTGGGGTCGGAAAAGCTTTTGCGGCTCGAGCTCGATTTGGGAGAACTGGGAACGCGGCAGATTCTTTCGGGCATCGCCAAATCCTACGATCCGGAAAGCCTCATTAATAAAGAGATTGTCATTATCGCCAATCTTGAGCCTCGGCAAATATTGGGCTTGGAGAGCCAGGGGATGCTGTTGGCGACGGACCGGGGAGACAAAGTTGCTTTATTGATTCCGGATCAAGAGGTATTGCCGGGCAGTAAGATTTGCTGACGGAAAACAGATGTCTACTTTCTTTAAAAAACATTGGCTGATTCTCGTTTTGATCGTGGTCGGTTTTTTACTCTACGCCAACAGCTTCGGCAACCGGATGTTTTGGGATGACGACGACAATATCCTCAAGAACCAGTACATCAAAGACTGGCAATACTTCCCGCGTTACTTTTCCGAAAACCTGATCGCCGGCGCGGGGCTGATGAGCAATTACTGGCGGCCCCTGCTTTTGACCGTTTTCTCTCTTGAATGGAAGCTCTGGGGCAGTTGGCCGCCGGGCTACCACTTGGTCAACACGTTTTTCCATACGGCCAATGCCCTCTTATTGTTTTTTGTTCTCTTTCGTTTTTTCCAGAACCGCCGGTTGGCCTTTCTGACTGCTTTGGTTTTTCTCATCCATCCCCTGCAGACCGAGGCCGTGACCTATGTTTCGGGGCTGGCCGACCCTCTGTCGGTCTTTTTCATCCTCTTAGGACTCCTTTTCTATCTGAAATTCGAACAGTCCGGCGCGCCGCCCTGGGAAAACAAATGGTTTTGGCTTTCTCTTTTATCGTCGGCCCTGGCCCTTCTGGCGAAAGAAACGGCCATCGTCTTGCCCGTTTTGATTTTCCTGGCGGGGTTCTCTTCGCAAAAACCAGAAGAGAGGATCGGAGAGAGATTGAAAGCTAGCGCCAAGAAGTTTTGGCCCTTTTTAGCCCTGGCCCTGATCTATTTTCTCCTCAGGGCGACGACGTTGAATTTCGTCAACACCTTCAATCTCTATAACGAAACCAATGTCTTTACCGCCAATTTTCTGGTGCGGCTCCTCACCTTTTTCCGTGTCTTGGTGATCTATTTCAGCCTGCTCTTCTGGCCGCAGAACCTGCACATGGAGCGCAGCGTGGTCTTGGCCAATTCCTGGTCTTCTCCGGACGTCGTTCTGGGCGCTTTTCTTTTCTTCGGCTTGTTGGCCCTGGCTTTTTTCTCTCTGCTTTCTCGACCCCGAGCGATTCTGGGTTTTGGCCTGATCTGGTTTTTCATTGGCTTGGCCCCGACTTCCAATCTTCTCATTCCGGTTTCGGGCCTTCTCTATGAACACTGGCTCTATCTGCCCCTGGCGGGCATTTTCTTGATTTTGATTTGGTTGGGCTTTTGGGTCTCGGGAAAATACCCGTTTTCCCGGAATTTTCTTTTGATTCTTTTGGCCATTTTCCTGGCTTTTCTGGCGCGGCAAACTTTTGTCCGGAATCGGGAATGGCGCGACCCGATCACTTTTTACAATCAGACGTTGAAATACGCTCCCGGGAGCTATCGCGTCATCAATAACTTGGGCATGGCCTATGCCGATAAAGGAGATCCTCTCCGGGCCGAAAAAACTTATCAATTGGCCATCCAACTCGACCCGAAAAACCCGGTAGCCTGGCACAATCTCGCCAACGCTTACCGGGACACGGGTCGGGCCGATTTGGCCATCGAGGATTTTAAGAAAGCCATCAGTCTCGATCCCCAATTCTTCTTTTCCTACAACGCTCTCGTCAGCCTCTACTTGGAAAAGAAAGATTACGGTCAGGCCCGACAGGTTTTGGAGAGTTATCTTCAGTACAGTCCGGCCCAGGTCGAAACCTTGGTTTTACTCTCCCGCATTAGCTTTGAGGACAAAGACTACGCCGCGGCTCTGGGCTATTTGCGCCGGGCTCACGATTTGAACCCGCAAAACGCCCTGATCGAAGGCAGCATCGCTGACCTGGAAAAGTTAATCGAGTCGAAACCATGAAAAATCTTTCGATCATCATGCCGGTCTTCAACGAAGAGGGGACGATTGAGGAAATCTTGAAACGAGTGATCTCGGCCCCAGTTTTGGATTACGAAAAAGAGATCATCGTCGTTGACGACGGATCCACCGATTCTTCTCAATCGAAAATCCAAAGCACAAAGAACAAATTTCAAAACCTAATCGTCATCCGGCACGAGAAAAATAGGGGAAAGGGGATGGCCATTCGGAGCGGAATCAGGGTCGCCACCGGTGAGGTCATCATCATCCAGGACGCGGATTTAGAATACGATCCGAGGGATTACGAAAGTCTCTTGAGAGCCTTTGAAGCGGGTTCGCCGGTCGTTTACGGCTCGCGCAATTTGGGTCGGGCCGGCCGAGGCTATTTCTTTTATTCCTGGGGCGGGCGGTTTCTGACACACTTCTTTAACTCCCTTTTCCGCACGAATCTGACCGACATCAATACCGGCTACAAGCTTTTTCGCGCCGATCTACTCAAGGGTTTAAAGCTCAAAGCGCCCAGATTTGAATTTTGCGAGGAGGTGACGGCCCAGGCGGTCCAAGCCGGTTATTCAATCAGGGAGGTTCCCGTTAGCTATCGGCCGAGAAAATTTTCCGAGGGCAAAAAGATTCGCGCCCGAGACGGGCTAGTCGGCCTATGGACGATTTTGAAATATAGATTCGCATCATGAATCAGAAAACGAAACAGATTCTTGAATGGAGTTTCGTCCTGCTGGTGATCAGCGTCTTTTTGGGCTTTAAGTTAACCAACCTCACTTTTCATTTCGGCGACGGCAACGCCTATTTCTACATGGCCCAGGCCGTGACCCAGGGGGAGTTGCCCTACCAGGATTTCTTCCTGGCCGACCCACCTTTTCTGGTTTTCTTCCTGGCCGGTTTGCGTCTTTTCTTCGGGGACCACCTGCTTTTTTACCAGGCTTTACCGATCATTCTCGAGTTGGCCACGGCCCTGATTCTCTTTCTTCTTTTAAAGAAGCAAAACAATCCCTGGGCTTTTCTGGCGCCCCTAGTCTATCTTTTTTCTTTTTCGGTTCTGGCTCTGTCCGATTATTTAACCGGCGTTCAGTTGGTGGTCTTTCTTTTTGTCCTTGCCCTTTTCTTTTTTGAGCGGGGCCACCCTTTCTTGTCCGGGCTCTTCTGGGGGTTGTCCGCCCTGACCAAATTATATATTTTACCAGCCTTCGTCGGCTTCGCCCTTTTTGTTTTTCTGGAAAAAGATCGTCGTATCCTCGTTCGTCTCATTGGTGGATTGGTTTTCTGTCTGTTTCTGGTTCTGGGACCATTGGCTTTATTATCCTTTCCCCGCGTCGTTGACGATTTGCTGATTCATCATCTCAACCGGCCGGCCGGCCTGAATAAGCCCGAGGTCTTTGCCTTTTTGTTCAAGCGCGAATGGCTTTTGATCGGCCTGGCCCTGGCCGGCGCTCTGGTCAGCCGGCAGAAGAAATTTCTTTTGCCCTTTTGTTTGACCGTCGTTTTTCTCCTTTTCTTTCCCGACCTCTATTACACTTATTTCGGCAGCCTTTTGCCCTATCTGGTCATTCTGTCTCTCTCTTTCGTCGCTTGGCTCTGGGCCAAATCCCTGGCCGGCCAGGATTGGTCGATCTTTATCTTGGTTCTCTATATCTTATTTCTGGGAGTTTCTTTCTGGTATTACCAACAGAGCTTTTTTGTCCACGGCCGCTTTCTCAACGCTACGGAAATCGCCGCTTATCTCAAAACCCGGCCCGAACCCTTTCCTCTTTACGGCTCTCACGAAGTGGCGCCTCTCGTGGCCCTGCTCAGTCAAAAGAAGCTTTTGAATGGCTACATTGATACCAACGCTCAAGTTTTTGCTTCGGGCGCCCTGGATTTAGAAGCCGTCAGCCGGGCGGCGGTCCAGAACGGCGTTTTTCTTTTGGCTCGCATCACCGATCGCCCGGAAGAGGGAATCACTGATTTTGGTTACGAGGGGTTTTTCAGTCCCCGGGCCTTTCGGGAGAGCTGCCAGCGGTTAAAAGAATTTCCCAGTACCGCCCAGGAACTAGACAATCATCTTGTTATTTACCGGTGTTCTCGGTAGAATTTTTTAATGTTTATCCATCGTCTCAAAAATCCTCAAATTTATCTGGTGATTTTTCTTTTTCTTCTTTTACTCTCTTGGTACGGATTATTTTTGATTCACCGGATTGATTTGGCGGCGGCGGACCTGGGCCGGCACCTGAAAAACGGCCAGATTTTACTCGAGAACTTTTCTTTGGATTCCCCGGTTTTAAAAACCAATTTTTATTCCTACACGGAGCCCGATTACCAGACCATTAATCATCACTGGCTGAGCGGAGTTATTTTCTTCCTCGTTTTTCAGTTCTTCGGTTTCGTCGGCCTCCATCTCTTTTTCGTCCTTTTGAGTTTTTTTGCTTTCTGGCTTTTCTTTCGGATCGCCCGACAAGAAGCGGGCCTGGGCCCGGCCGTCGTCCTGTCTTTACTCATCATTCCTCTCGTGGCCGAAAGAATCGAGATCCGGCCGGAAGTCTTTAGCTATGTTTTAGCCGGAATTTTTTTTAATCTGCTCTGGACCTGGCGGCGGCAATCGGAACGTTCCTCCTGGCTGCTGGTTCTGCCGCTCCTGGAGGTTCTTTGGGTCAATCTGCACATTTATTTCATCTTGGGGCCGATTTTGATCGGCGTTTTCCTTTTCGAAAGTCTGACCATCTCCGAAAGGAGAAGGTTTTTTCCCAAACTCGGCCTGATCTTTCTTCTGGTCGTTTTGGCCAGTTTGATCAATCCTTTTGGCCCGAAGGGCAGCTTTGATCCCTTGACCATTTTCCAGAACTACGGTTATCGCTTGCTCGAAAACCAATCAGTTTGGTTCTTAGAGAAATTAGGATTCATTATCAATCCCAACTTTCTTCTTTTTAAGATCGTTCTGGTAGTTTTGATTTTGAGCTTTCTGGCAGTTTTGAAGATGGCTCCTCGGCGGGTTTCCCTGGCCAATCTGATTTTAGCTTCAGGCTTGGCTCTGGCCGGGTTTTTGGCCATTCGCAACTTTACGGTTTTTGGGTTTTTTAGCCTGCCTCTGATCGCCGCCAACTTGAAAGTGATCAAAGAGAAGAATCCTTTTCCCGAGAGGATTCAACTGGATTTTCTGTCCCTCTCTTTTCGCTCTTTGGCGGTCGCCTTGGGATTGACCCTGGTGGTTCTCTTGGTTTTTAATCACAGCCCAAGGATCGCGGTTCCGCCCCTCGGTCTGGATGTTTTGGCGGGCAACGCTTCGGCCGCTGACTTCTTCCAAAAACAGGGCCTCAAGGGGCCGATCTTCAATAATTATGATATCGGCGGCTATCTCATCTTTTACCTTTTTCCGCGCGAACGAGTTTTTGTCGACAATCGGCCCGAGGCCTATTCGGCGGCCTTTTTCCAAAAAGAATACATTCCTTTTCAAGAAGACGAAAACGAATGGAGGCGAGGAGAAGAAAAATACGGTTTTAACGCCATTTTCTTTTCTCACCGCGACGCCACGCCTTGGGGACAAGAATTTTTGGCCCGGAGGATTCGGGATCCGAACTGGGCGCCGGTCTTCGTCGATAATTACAATATCATTTTCCTCAAGAGAAATGAGCTGAACCAAGGGGTCATCGATCGATACGAAATCCCCCAGATTTATTTTAGAATAACCGAGTGAAGAAAAGCATGAAACTCTCCATCATTATTCCGGTCTTCAATGAAGAAAAAACTATTACCCAGGTCCTAGAGCGCGTTTTGAATCAGGAGATAGGGGATTGGGAAAAAGAAATCATCGTGGTTGATGACGATTCGAGCGATGGTACGGCCCGGAAATTAGAACCCTTCTTCGATCGAGTTCGGGTCTTCAAGCACGCTCAGAACCGAGGCAAGGGCGCGGCTTTGCAGACGGGTTTGGGCGCCGCCGGCGGCGAGGCGATCATCGTTCAAGACGCCGATCTGGAATACGATCCGGCGGATTGGGGAACATTGCTCCGGATTCTGGCAGAGAATCCGGAGCTGGCTGCCGTCTACGGTTCGCGCGAACTGAGCCCCGAAAGAAGGGGGTATTTCCCTTACGTTTTGGGCGTCAGGTTTTTGACGTTTTTGATCAATCTTTTTTTCGGTTCCCGGCTGACCGACGCCTACACCGGCTACAAATTGTTTCGGGCCGAGGCGATTAAATCAATCAACTTAAAAAGTCGCGGTTTCGAGATCGAAGCCGAGATAACCGTCAAGCTCTTAAAGGGCGGTTTTCAAATCAAAGAGGCCCCAATCCATTATCGGCCGCGTTCCTTTACCGAAGGCAAAAAGATTCACGCCCGAGACGGCCTGAGGGGCCTCCTGACTATCCTTGAAGGCTGGTTAAAACAGGATTGACCGTTGGCTTAAAACGAGATAAATTATATTAATAGCGAGCGAAGCTCGATATATCGTAATCGTTATAGCGAGCGAAGCTTGACCTCGCTCTAGCGAGGCTAAGCTCTGCTTATATATCGTAATCGTTATGCCCAGGTTAACCAAAAAATCGAGAAGGACCAAGAAATCCAGGAAGCTTCTGGTTCGGACCCCGAAGAAGGCGGTTCCAGAAGTTGTGTCTTCAAAACCCAAAGAAGATCTTAAGCTGAAAAGGACCCGAATCAGAGTCATTGGTGTAGGCGACGGCGGATCGGCCATCGTTTTCGAACTGGCCCCCAACTTAAAAAGAGTTGATTTTCTGGTGGCGAATACGGACTGGCGCTCGCGCCGAAAATCCTCCGGAACGGTTAAGGTTTTCAATTTCGGAGAAAAGTTCACCCGCGGTTTGGGTACGGGGATGGATCCGGAAATCGGTCGGCTCAGCGCCCTGGCCGAAAAAGAGAAGATCGTCAAATTCCTCAAGGGCAGCGACCTTTGTTTCATCGTCGCTTGTTTGGGCGGCGGCACGGGATCCGGGGCGGCGCCGGTTTTTGCTAAAATCGCTCAACAAGAGGGAATCCTGACTTTCGGTATCTTCACCCTGCCTTTTAAGTTCGAAGGAGAGAAGAAGATAGAAATCGCCCGGGAAGCACTCGAGAAAATGAAGATCAATTTGAATGCCACCTTGGTTTTACCCAACGAAAAGGTTTTCCAAGCCTTGGACAAGAACGCTTCTTTCAACGAAGGATTTTCGGCCATCAATCAGGCCCTATCTCGGGGCCTGGAAGGATTGATCGGCTTGATTTTTCAACCCGGCCTGATCAACATCGATTTTGCCGACCTCGGTACGATTCTGGACGGCCGAGGGAAATCCGCTTTCTTAGCTAGTTGCGAGTTCGACAAGGGCCTGAAGGTCGAGGAGATCAAGAAGAAAATCTTCCAAAGCCTTTTTCTTTCCTACAACTTTCGTCACGCCCGGGCCGTTCTTTTTAATATTATTTCCGACGCCAACTTGAACCTGGCCGAAGTTTCGGAAATCAGCCAGCTGGTTTTTAACGCCGTTCATCCCGAGGCTAAAATTATCTTCGGCGTCAGCTTTAATCAGAAACTTTCCGAAACCATACGGGTGGTTTTGTTGGCCATCGGCGGACGCGATAAAAATCTCGGCAGCCAGCGGGTAAAGTCCCCGGGAGGAAAGCCCAAAAAACAAAAGAAGAGAAAAGAAAAACCGGACAAGGGAGATCAGGATCGGTCCGCCCGAGCGGAAGAAAAAGTGAGGCGCAACGCCTTACAGATCAAAGAAGAAGTTAAGGCCGAAGAAGAAACCCTGGCCGCCAAAGAGAGAATCTGGGAAACGCCGGCCATCTTGAGGCGAGGATTTTTTTAATCATGAAGGTTCCGCCGATCAAAAAAGCCGTTTTGCCGATCGCCGGGCTCGGAACCCGGTTTTTGCCACTTTCTAAGGTTTTTCCCAAGGAGCTTTGGCCTTTGGGTGATCGCCCCGTCATCGACCACATCGTCGAAGAGGTGAAGAACTCGGGTGCCCGGGAAGTCGTTTTCGTCATCTCTCCGGAAAAGAAGATCCTGCGCGATTATTTCAAATCGAATTTGAAAATCGAAAGGATTTTAAAAGAAAGGGGTAAGTTGGATCTCTGGCGCGAGCTCAAAGCCGGAGAAAAGAAGTGGCAGAAGGTTTCTTTCTCCTTCGTTCTGCAGAAAAAACCCTTGGGCGATGGCCGGGCCATCTTCCAGGCTCGATCGAGAGTCGGACGAAACCCGGTCATGGTTTCGTTCGGCGACGACTTGGTCATTTCAAAAACTCCCTGCCTCCGGCAGCTGGCCCAAATTTTCCAGAAGTACGGCAAACCCGTCCTGGCCCTGAAGAGGGTACCCAAGGAAAAAGTTGGCCTCTACGGGGCCGTGGCCGTTCAGAAAGTCGGTCCGCGGCTCTATCAAATCCGGCAGATCGTGGAAAAGCCGAAGAGGAGCCAAGCGCCCTCGAATCTGGTCGTCGTGGGCAAATACATTCTGACTCCCGAGGTTTTTGACTATCTCGGCCGGGCCCAGCCTTCTTTTCGCGGCGAAATCATCTTGGCCGAAACCTTTAAAAAGATGATCGAAGATGGTAAGATGATCTATGGCTACGAGTTCGAGGGCCGGTGGCTGGAATGCGGCAGCATTCCCAATTGGCTCAAATCCAACCTCTTTTTAGCTAAAAAACTTAATCTTTTGTGATATGATCGAGGTCAATAAAAGCATCCTCAAAGACATTTACAAACCTCGGCCTCAGAACGCCAAAAAGTATGATTTTGGCCTTTTATTGGTTATCGGCGGGTCGGAGTTCTATTCCGGCTCTCCGGCCCTGGCCAGCCTGGCCGCTTTCAAGGCCGGTTGCGATATGGTCAGGATCATTGCCCCAAAAAGGGCGGCCGACATCATCGCTTCTTTTTCACCGATCATGGCCGCCTATCCTTTGGCGGGCGATTGGCTGGAAAAGAAACACCTGAGTACCCTGCTTTCGATGGCCGAAGCGGCCAAGAGCGTTTCTTACGGGAAAACCGCCGTGGTCATTGGTGGCGGCATGGGCCGGAGCGCGGAGACCCAAGAAGCGATTTCAGAGTTTCTTTCGGCCAACACCTTGCCGACGGTCATCGACGCCGATGCCATCCATGCCCTGGCCAAGAATCCCGAGGCGGTTAAGGGTGAAAATTCTTTGATCACGCCCAACGCTTTTGAGTTCTACGTTTTGACGGGAAAGGAAGTTTACCAGCTGTCCGACGGGGAGAAGGTCAAGATCGTCCAGGAGGAGGCCGAAAGACTCAAAACGACCATTCTGCTCAAGGGGCGGACCGATATTATTTCGAATGGTCAGGCAGTCGCCTTGAATAAGACCGGCGGACCCTATTTAGCCAAGGGCGGAACGGGCGACAGCCTGTCGGGCTTGGCCGGCGCTTTCTTAGCTCGAGGCATTCCCGCCTTCACCGCGGCGCAGGCCGCCGCCTACGTCAATGGTTTGGCCGGGGAGCTGGCCGTCAAAAAGCTCGGCGAATCATTGGTGGCCACGGACTTAATCGAAGCCATCCCCGAAGCGATTCGTTGATTTTAAGAGAACGAGAACCAAGGATCAGCCGAGGCTTTCCTCGGCTGATTTCATTGAATTTGACATAACGGGATAATCGTGTTAATGTTAGGGCGTCACGGAGAGAATCTTTAGTCCAGAAAACTTACGCTCGGAATAAGAACCTTGTTTCTCACTATGCTCGAAATAAAAATCGCCCTTTTTCCTTGTCCGGAAAATGAATTCCGGCCCATCTTTCTGCAGAGGCGGTTTTTAGTTTATTACCTTTTGCTCTTTTTGGTTTTGAGATTGATTGTCTTTCCGTTTTATTTCTTGTTTCCCAATACCTCTTTTTTTGCCGAGGTCGTCAGCTCGACTCTGATTGAATTGACCAACCAGGATCGGCAGGCGAGGGGACTGCTCGCCCTGAAAGAAAACCCGGTTTTAACTCAGGCCGCCTACGCCAAGGCCCAAGACATGATCCAAAACGATTATTTCTCCCACGTCAGTCCCGGCGGCCTTTCGCCCTGGTATTGGTTTAAAAAGAGCGGTTATAATTATCGGGTGGCCGGGGAGAATTTGGCCATCGGCTTTTTGGATTCGGGGGAAGTAGAAAAAGCTTGGAATAACTCACCGTCGCATCGACAGAATCTTTTGAGCCCAAGCTACAAAGAAATTGGCATCGCCGTGGTCAAAGGCAATTTCCAAGGCCAGGAAACGACCTTGGTAGTTCAATTTTTTGGCACGCCGGTCATGCCCAAGCCATTAACGAGCACTAAGCCCCCGGCGCGGCCCCTGACGACCCCGGTGCCCCAGCCGTCACCGTCAGCCAGTCCGTTGCCCGCGGTTTCGTCACCGGTCGTAATGGCCGGAGAGACTCAGAAAACCGGTGAAGAATCTCCGCTCGCCGAATCATCTATTAACGAAGAAAGACTCAATCTACCGGAGGAAATTATCGGTTTCGGCGTTACCCGCTATGATCAATTAACCTCAAGGCTAGTCAGTTTGCTCTTGCTCCTTTTGATTGGCGCTCTGGTTTTTAATCTTTTCGTCAGTCTGGTCGAAGGAGTCAAGAGTCAAGATTTGGTTTTCCAGACGACTTTTTTCATCCTCTTATTCATTCTTTCTAATTTCCTCGATAAACAATTGATCATCAGCCTAATTCCCCATAACGTCATCATCAATGGACTTTAAGCAAAGCTTAGCCTCGCTCGGGCGAGGTAAAGAAAAGCCGATCAATCTTTTGCTTGAAATCAGAAAAGTTTTTCTTTTTTTCTGTTTTTCTTTCCTCTTCTTTTTTCTGATCCTGAGCCTCAATCAGGCTTTCGGCTATTTTAGAAATCAGCTCAATGTTTTTGAAACCCAGGCTCGGGTTTTAAAAGAGGGTTTGCCCCCGGTCCCGACCCCTCTTTTGACCGAGGAGAAAGAGAAGGTAGCCCGGCCGGAAAAAATCAATTTTGTTCCGACCGAAAAACCGGACAGCCTGGGAATTCCTCGACTTTCGTTAGACGTTCCTTTAGTCTTTTCAAAAAGCAGCCAGGTCAAGGAAATCGTCAAAGACCTATTGAGTGGCGTCGCGGTTTATCCCGGCTCTGCTTTGCCCGGCGAAACGGGTCGATTTCTCGTTTTGGGGCATTCTTCCCCGCCCGGTTTTCCGAAAATAAAATATTACTGGGTTTTTAGCCGGCTGGACGAATTACAGCCGGGCGACGAAATTTTTGTCGTTTTCGAAAAGAAACAATACCGCTATCAGGTGACGCAAAAAATCTTCTTGGACAAAGGCGAGGAGATCCCCGAAAACCTCGATAGCTCGCGACAACCTTTCCTCTATCTGATCACTTGTTGGCCGCCGGGAAGGGATCTGCGGCGACTCGCCGTTGAAGCCGTCCAAGTATTGACAGATTGATAAAAGTGTGATTGAATTAGGAATCTGAATCTGCGGAAATGGTCTGCAGATAAGTGTTCTTTCAAAGAAAGGATAAGGAAACCATGAACAGGATGACAGTCTTGATTGGGATCGGGGCGCTGTTGTTTTTGCTAGCGTGTTGCGCCCTGGGCGTGGTGGTGCTGGTAAACTCGGGACTGGTGCGCGTCAGCCTGGGGCCGGCGTCATCCACGCCGACCATCGGACTGTCACCCGTTGCCGCGGCGTCGGGAACACCCACGCCCACGCCGACGACAGCTTCGACGTTTACCGTGCCCGGAGCATTGCCGACCGCAACCTTCGTCGTGCCGGGCGCGAGTGGCACTCTGCCGGCAACGCCAACGCAAGGACCGTTGCCAACTTCGGCAACCGGACGCTGGTGGGATTCGGGGCGCTGCATCGGGCCGGCTGGCAGCGATATCGGCTGGAGTCAGGCACAAAGCGCCGGGTCGTCCCTGGGTCGGTTCGCCGCCTTTCCGACAAGCAAATTGTCGGATCCGGAACCGGCAAGGATAGTGATTCCGGCTGGCGCGTTGGTCGGGTCGTGCCGCAACGCGAGCGGCAGCTGGCGGCCGTTGACGACTGGTGAAGCGCTGGACCTTGGTCCGGCGTGGGATCTGGGCGTTATCAACGGGATCCATTGGGCTTTGTCGCCCAGATGCGGCAATCCGCTCCAATGGCCAGAACCAGCCACGCCCGCGCCGACTCCGACGCCGACCAGTACCCCGGTGCCTGGTCAGCCGAGCCCAACACCAGCGCCGACGAGCACGCCGCCGCCGACCAATACGCCAGCACCGCCGACCTCGACGCCGACGAGTACGCCGACCAACCCGCCTACGGTCACGCCGACCGTGGACTTGCACGTTGAGTTGCGGCCGGTGCCCGACAATGGTCTGGCCCCGCTCATCAGCAACCTGACGACTCAGGTTTACGGTTCAGCGCAGGGAAACATTCTTTACCAGTTTTCCTGCGACGGCAGCAACTTCGGTGGTTGGAGCCCGTCGCCGGTTCAGCTTTGTACGTACCAGGCCGCAGGTATGTATCGACCGGCAGTACGAGTTCAGCGGCAGGGTTTGACCGCCAGCGGTAACGCCACGGTTAATGTCGTGGCCCCGGCGACGAACACGCCGGTACCGACGGCTACGTTGGCGCCGCCAACCTTGAGCGTCAGTCTCGCGCCTCAACCGAATACTGGTTCAGCACCCTTGACGTCGAGCCTCATAGCCAATGTTTCCGGTACGGCGACCGGCGACATCGTCTATAGTTTCGACTGTACGGGCGACGGAGCTTGGGAGTATGTCTCCACCAGCTCTTCCTCGAGCGCGACAGCCTCCTGTACTTACCTAACGCCGGGCAATTATCGGCCGAAGGTTCAAGTAGTCAGGCAGGGCTTGACCATCATTGGAGACGCGGACGTGATCGTCCGGTAAAGGGGTCAACAACGACAAGAGGGGTCGTTGTCTAGATCCCTCTTGTTCAATGGAGATTTAAGCCTTAGTCTTCATTGAAGAGGAGGGGAAAGAAAATTATTAATTATCAATTTTAAAATTCTGAATATGACGCAAACTTTTTTGAGAAAAAATTTGGCCGGACTGGTTTTAATCAGTTTGGTTTTCGGCTTTTTGCCGGCGCTGCCGGTGAGCGCCGACAATACTTTGTTTGCCGATATTTCGGCGACCCCTTCTTCGGGGTTCCCGCCGCTGAACAATGTCAGTCTAACGGCCGTGGTTTCGGGCACGGCCACCGGCAACATCACTTATAAGTTCGACTGCGCTTCGGACGGCGTTTGGGATTTGACTCAGGTTTCCGCCAACACGACTTATACGGCGGTGAACCTTTGCAATTATCCGGCCGCCGGTAATTATACGGCCACGATCAAAGTGGAAAGAGAAAACCTTTCTTTTCAGGGGACGATTGCCATTTTGGTTCAGGCGCAACTGCCGCCCACGGTGGACATCAAAGCTAACGGCTCCGACGGTCCGGTGACCATCGGTTACAATACCGCGGCGACTCTGTCCTGGACTTCGACCAACGCCACGTCTTGTTCTGCTTCGGGCAACTGGTCGGGCGCGAAAAGCACTTCTGGCTCAGAGTCAAGCGGCAACCTGACGAATTCGGCTACCTATACTATTACTTGTACCGGTGCCGGTGGAACGGCTTCTGATTCGGTGACGGTTAACGTTCAGAATCCGGCGCCGACGGTGGACATCAAGGCCAACGGTTCCGACGGACCGGTGACCATCGGTTACAACACCGCCGCCACCCTCTCTTGGACTTCGACCAACGCCACCAGCTGTACGGCGGCGGGCGACTGGTCGGGCTCAAAGGCCATTTCTGGTTCGGAATCGACCGGCAATTTGACGAGTTCAAAAACTTACACCATTACTTGTAGCGGGACCGGGGGAACCGCGGCTGACACCGTGACGGTTTTGGTACAGACACCGCCGGCCCCCACCGTTGATCTCAAGGTGAATGGTTCCGACGGGACAATTACCATTGATTTTAATACCGCCGCCACCCTTTCCTGGACTTCGACCAACGCCACCAGCTGTACGGCGGCGGGCGACTGGTCGGGCTCAAAGGCCATTTCTGGTTCGGAGTCGACCGGCAGCCTAACGACGGTCAAGACTTATAATTATAGCTTAACCTGTACCGGAGTGGGCGGTTCCGCCAGCGATTCGGTGGCGGTGATTGTCAATACTCAACCGGCTTTGTACGTCACTCTGGAAGCCAGTCCGAACGTGGGCGTGGCGCCTTTGAACGGCGTCAATTTGAGGGCGACCGTCACCGGTTCGGCCACCGGCCTCATCACCTATCGCTTTGACTGCACGGCCGACGGTAGCTGGGACTACGTGATTTCGACCAACGAGATTCAGCAGCAGACCGGCAGCCTCTGTAATTATCCGAATATCGGTTCGTATCGAGCCAGGGTCCAAGTGCAGCGGAGCAATCTGACGGTTGAGGGAACGTCGGTTATCCAAACAACCGCGTCGAGCAGCAGTCAAACGCCGACTCTTTTCGTTACCCTGCAGGCTCAACCTAACACCGGCTCAGTTCCTTTGAGTTCGGTTCTGACCGCCACGGTTTCCGGGACGGTCACCGGCAATACCGTTTTTAAATTCGATTGCACTTCCGATGGCATTTGGGAAAACACGGTTTCGACGGCGGCGGCCACGGCCAGCTATGCCTGTCTTTATTCCGCCATCAACACCTATACGGCCAAAGTTCAAGCTGACCGCGGCGGTCTGACGATTTGGGGCAATTCGACCATTGTGACGCGTTAACTCGAATAACAAATTTAACGACAAAAAACATGACTAAAAATTTAGAAAAGAAAATTGTTTCTCTCCTGATAATCGGGCTGATTTTGAGTCCAGTTTTAGCCTGGGCCGCCACGACCCTTTATGCCGACCTTTCGGCCAGTCCCTCTTCCGGCGCGGCTCCCCTGAATAACGTCAGCCTGACGGCGACGGTTTCGGGCAACGCCACGGGTTTGATCACCTATCGTTTTGATTGCACTTCCGATGGGACCTGGGAATGGACGCAGGCCAATTACAACTCAACCTATACGGCGAGCAATCTTTGCAACTATCCGAGCGCCGGCAACTACACGGCCACCATTCGGGTGGAAAGAGAAAACTTGGCTTTTCAAGGCACAACGGCGATCATTGTTAGCACCCAGGCAACGCCGGCCGTTGACCTGAGAGCTAATGGTTCGGACGGACCGCTGACCGTCAATTACAACGAGACCGTCAACCTTTCCTGGACGTCGAGCAACGCCACCTACTGTACGGCGGCGGGCGATTGGGCGGGCGGCAAAGTACTCGTTGGCTCTGAAGCGGTCAGCAATCTGACCTCGACCAGGACCTATACCTTAACCTGCACCAATGCCAGCGGCGCTTCGGCCGCCGATAGCGTGACCGTCATGGTTGGTTCATCGTCATCCAATCTCTACGCCAGCCTGGAAGCTCTGCCCAATAATGGAACCGCTCCTTTGAATGGGGTTGATTTGCGAGCCACCGTCACGGGGACCGCCTCGGGCACGATCAATTACCGTTTTGATTGCACCGCCGATGGTACTTGGGACTATACTTTCAATAGCCTTTCTGATAATCCCAAAACCGTGGTGGACGCCTGCAATTATCAAAATCCGGGCACCTATCTGGCTAAAGTTAGGGTTGAAAGAGGGACGGCCAATCCGGCCGAGGCCACCGCTCAAATTGTGGTCAGTCCGGCTTCTGGAAATCAAGACCTGAGCCTCAGTAAGTTAGCCAGAAATCTGAGCGACGGCACCGGCTTTCAAGAGGTGGTGGCTTCCGATCCCGGCGAGGTCATCGAGTTCCGGATTTTCGTCACGGCCACGGGCAGCCAACCCGCGACCAACTTAACCATCAAGGATACTCTGCCTGATAAGCTCAGCTACAAGGGCAATCTGAAAGTTGATAACGTTCTGGTCTCGGGAGATATTTTGACCGGCCTGAACGTCGGCACCCTCAATCCGCAACAGACCAAGACCGTCACTTTTGAGGCGATCGTTGCCCAGGCCGCTAGTTTCGGCTTTGGTACGACCGATTTGGTCAATACGGCCTTGGCTTACAATACGGCCGTGGCTAAGACGGCCACCGCCAAGGTTCAAGTGACCAAAACGTCGGTGGCCGGCGCCACAACCATCCCGACGGGCCTCCTTGATTCGACTCGATTCGCCTTTCTCCTTTCCTTAATCGCCACCTTTTTACTGACCTATTTCTTGCTCTTGAAGTTCTATCTGGGCAATCGCGCCTATGCCTGGGGAGTAAATGGTGCTCTGGGGACGGCCAAGGACAGAATCGAGAAATTATTGCCTCGTGATTCGAACCGGGTCGCCGAAGAGAAGTTGGCGAAGATGATCGAAGAAATTAAGGGAAGAGAAGGGAATTAAATCATCTTCTTTCTGAAAGATTAAGGCAAAGACCGAGCTCGGCTCGGTTTTTGCTTTGCCCACGTGGTATTTACAGAACGTGATTTATATGTTAGAATTGAAACATTCTCCTGTGACAGAACCTTGAAAAAACAAAACGTTTTGGGTTAAAAAACCTCGTTTTTGAAGGCCGTTGGCAGAAAACTCCGCCGGATCGGATTTTTCTGCTGGCGGTCTTCGTTAAGTCTTTAATGAGACTTAAATCAAAACGAAGTCTGCGCGAATTCTCTAGGAGGAGAAGAAATGAGCAACAATAAGCTCCTATTTCTTGCGATGGCGGTAGGTACGTTGTTTTTCTTCATGTCCAGGATGTGGGTTCAGAGCGAAAAGATTTCTTCGCAACAGGCACAGATCGCCGCGCTGGAAACGCAGGTTGCGATGATCACCCCAGCGC
>JACQQI010000005.1 GCA_016207115.1 Candidatus Nealsoniibacteriota bacterium | reverse complement strand
TGATCGTCAGCGTGATCGTTTCCCCCGGCGCAAAGCTCGTCTTGTTGACGCTGAGAGAGCCCGAGGGGTTGGTCTTGTCGACGTAACCCCAGACGTCGCCCGAGCCAATGGCGTTGTTGACGTTGTCATAGGCGTTGATGAAAACTTTGTGGGAGCCCGTGCCTAGGCCGGGTGTATAAGAAGTGTTGTTGGTGTAATACTGACCGTTGCCGTCGAGGAAAATATAGTAACGATTGTTGGTTCGCATGCCCGAGGCCGCGTCGCTGGCTGCCCAATACCAAGTCGGGTCATTCTTGGTCCAGCTGGTCGGGCTAACGTAGAAAGAAGAGAAGGAGGGCGGAGTCGTGTCCTGGCAGCTGCTGCTGATGCAGCTGTAGCCCGAGCCGCAGGTATTGCCGCAGGTCCCGCAATTGCTGTTGTTGTTGGTCAGATTGATTTCGCAGCCATTGGCAGCGTTTTGGTCGCAGTTGCCCCAGCCCGCAGAACAGCCCTGACAGTAAGAATTGGGCTGGCTGCCGGCGCAGTATTTATTCTGGCCACAGTTTTCTGAATCGGTCCAGTTGTTGGTATTGTAATAACAGTCGCTGCCCGAACAGCCGTCGCGATACCAGTACTGCCTCTGCGTCGTGTTGCCGGAACAGCGATAATAATCATACCAGCCCGAGGTGTAAGAACAATCTTTTTGCCACTGCCAGCTGCCGTTGTCATAACAGTTATTGCTGGTGCAACCGCGGCTGTGGTAATAGCGCTCCAATTGTTTGCTCGCATTACAGCGATAGGTATTCTCCCAGTAATCGCTGCCGCATTCCGTCCAGTTCTGCCAGGAACCATTGTTATAACAACTGCTGCCCGAGCAGCCGCGCGAAACATACCAGCGCTGCCTCATCGTGCCGTTACAACGGTAAGAATTGTCCCAGTAGTCGCTGCCGCACTCCGACCAGTTCTCCCAGCTCGTCCAGTTGTAGCAAGAGTTGTTCGAACAACCGCGGTGACGGTAAAGCCTTTTTTGCATCGTCCCCGAACAGGTGTAAGAATTCTCCCAATAGTCGCCGCCGCAGTCGGACCAATTCTCCCAAGAACCCCAGTTGTAACAACTGCCGCTCGAACAGCCGCGATGGACGTACCAGCGCTTCTGCATATTGCCCGAACAGCTGTAAGAATCAGCCCAGTAATCGCCGCCGCAATCAACGTTATTGCCCCAAGAGGTGTTGTAATAACAGTAGGCGGCGGAAGTGCTGCACCAGGTCCCGCCGGAACAATACATGTCCACCCATTTTTGCTGGCGCGTGTTGCCGCTGCATTGGTATTCCCCGGCCCAGTAGTCGTCCGGACACTCTTCGTTGCAGTCGCAATTGCGGCCGGCGTTGTTCCAGCAGCACCAGCTGTCCATATTGTAATCACAGCCATCGGTCCGGCCGCAATAATTAGGATTGCAACCGGTGCTGCCGTACCAATCGCCGCAACCGGCTAAAGCCTCTTGGGCCGGAAGAGATAACAAAAGGAATAAGATGATCAAAAACCCCATCGTCAATAACGAGAGAGAAAAGAAATCTTTTTTCTGGCGGGAAAGAGTCAAGATAGGTTTTTCTTACAAATTAGATCCGCTCTACCTCCAGATTGATCTGTCAGGATTATTTCTCCGGAACGGGCTTGGCCGAAAAAATGGGTGACGTTTCCGGCAGGGGGGAATTATTCGATCCCGGCGGCGGTCCGAGCGGGGCCGGCATGATCGTCACGTCACTACCCTCCATCTTTTTGTTTTGGGCAATCGTCACAAAAACCTGAGCCCAATCGCCGATTTTCAGATTGTCGAACTTGAGGCTCTGTTTGATGGGCAGGTTTTCATCCGGCTCCGGTGGAACGAATTTACCAACGGTCGCAGCCTCACTAATGACAATCTGGGCTGTTTCGCCGCCTTCTTCTAGGGTTAGGATTCGACCGGAAATGGCCGTAATTTTGCCGAAAGCAACGCCGTTGACGGCTTTGAGTAGTTTAAAGGGTAAAACATTGGGTGGAATGCTGCTTCCACCGACCACGCTCTTCTGGCCCAAAAAGTAGCCAGCGTAGGCGGCGGCGGAAACGAGAGCCAAGCCTAGGCCCAAAACCACGACGACTAAAATTAAAGTTTTTTTCTCCATATAATGAATTTCAAGCTAAATAATGTCCTCGACCTTTAATGATTAAGCTCTTAAGGCAAAACCTGGATGCTTTTGACATTGTCGAACTCGTATTTATTGTAGATGTTTTCGTTACTCTCGATCAGGGCGTGATTGCCCGGCTTTAAATCCTGCAAGGCGATCTTGGTGTACTTGGGCGCAAAAGAAGCCTGGCTGGGCGGGTTTTTGGGGTCAAAAGGAAACTCAACTTTCAAAATCTCCGAGTCGTCTCGGACGATGACGCTGATGTCTTTATCCTGGGTCGGGTGCTTGAGGACGATGAGTTTTTGCTGGGCGTCGATCTTAGAAATGACGGCCGCCAAACTAAAAACTTCGATGCGAGGCGAGGACGGTTCAAAGACCTCAACTTCGCCTTGGCCGGAATTATCCGGTCCGATCAAGAAGAGGGTAATCCCTAAAAGAATGACTGAGGATAGTAAAACCAAACCAACGATCTTTGTTTTTTTAGAAAATGTCATGGTTTTTAAGTATTTTGACCTTTGTTTAGAATAACAAAATAAAAGAGAAACGAAAAGAACTCAGGGCAGAATTTGAATCCTCTTGACGTGATCTAATTCGAGCTTCTGATAGATGTTTTCGCTGCTCTCGATCAGGGCGTGACTGCCCGGCGCCAGATCTCCCAAAGCAATCTTGGTTAGCTTAGGACTAAAAGTCGTCCCTCCCGAAGGCGGGTTTTTCGGATCAAAGGGAAATTCCAGTTTGACGATTTCGGCGCCGTCATCGACCAGAACTTTAATTTCTTTGTCTTCGGTCGGATGCTGAACAAAGATCAATTTCTGTTCGAGATCGACGCGGGAAATGACCGAGGCCAGACTAAAAACTTCGATAGGAGGCGCTTCTTGAAAAACCTCCAGGTTTTCTGACGTCTTTTCGGTCTGGTTCGCCGAGAAAAAAAACACGCCGATCGCCAAAAGAACCAAGACGGTTAGAGCGATGAGATAGATTTTTTTCTTCGGTTCCATCTTACTTAGACCAGAAGACTCAAATAATAATTGACGATCCTCTCCCCAAAAAACAGAGCAAAGAAAGTGCCGCTGACCAAAAAGGGGGCAAAGGGCAACTCTGACTTGAGTTTTTTCTTTTTCAGAGCCAGGAGGCCTATTCCTATTATAGCACCAGAGAAGAAGGCAAAGAACAGGGCGGCGAGAACCTGGGGGAAAGCCAGCAAAAGCCCCATCAGGAAGCCGAGCTTCACGTCGCCAAAGCCCAGGCCCTGACCGTGGGAAAAATGATAGATGAGCCAGAAGAATAGAGACGTCAAAAAAGCCACGGCCAACGGGTTGAAGAGAGATTCCCAGTTCCCCGAAGCCTCAAAGAGGCGATAGGCTAGGCTGGCCGCGATTCCCGCATAGACGATTTCGTCGGGAATGAGATAGTGCTTGAGATCAAAGACAAAGATGACGATTAGGCAACTGGAAACGAACAAGAGATAGACCAGATAGATCAGAGGAACCGGAAAGGTAAAGGGGTGGGGTAAAACCTGATTAAAGAGCAGAAGAAAGGTCAGCCCCGTCGCCGCTTCAACGAGGGGATATTGCCAAGAAATGGGTTTTTGGCAGTAGCGGCAACGCCCCCGGAGAAGAAGGAAACTCCAGATCGGCAAAAGGTCCCGCCACGCCAGGGTGTGCCGACAGTTCGGGCAAAAAGATCGGCCTCGGATAAAGCCCTGGTTCGTCTCCAGACGGTAAATCAGGGAGTTCAGAAAAGAACCGCTGACGAGACCGAGGAAGAAAAAGAGAAACGAAAATCCCAGTTTAATCATAGCGAGTACGCTATATCAGTTCACTAACTACTATTAATCAATTGTAGCATAAACAAACCAGCCCCGTTTTTCACGGGGCTGGTTAACTTTCATTCCAAAGGATTACGGACAAGCCGCGGCGGTATTGATCCCGGCTCCCTTCTGGCTGACGTAGAAGTAATTGGTCGTGGTCACCTCCATCTGGAAATAGATGCAGAAGGTCTGGGTGTTGCCACCGTCATACCAATAATACGTTCGCACGCCGTTGCCCGTGGGAATGGGGTTCAGGTAGGGATCGAGCGGAGTGCCCGAGTTGCTGACGGCCGTGGCCGTATCGGGTAAATTAGGGTAGGCCTCGGGTAGATTGTCAGAGTACTTCAACTCCATGGCCGTGGCAATCTGTCGTAAGTCGCCCTGCCCTCTCGCGTCCCGGGCTTTCTTTCTCGCCCCGCCCATGGCCACCAAAACAATCGAAGCCAAAAGACCGATGACGGCAATGACCACCAACAATTCAATCAAGGTAAAGCCCCGCCCATTCACTCCTTTTTGTTTAATTTTCATGTTTTTCTAGGTTAATCCCTTACGGGCAAGCCACCGTCCAGCTGCTGACGTCACAAGCCTCGGCCGTGCCTTTGTGAGAAATGGCGTAGTAGCGGGTCGTCGTGCAGGTGCCCTTGTTTTCCATGGTCGCATACAGGCAAAACTTCTGGTCATCAGAGCTGTTGTCCACCCAACCGTAGGCCGCTTTGGTTTTGGGGTCTTTAGGCGCAACCGGCATGTAGGTACCGATGGCCGTAGGGGCGCTGGCTCCCTGAAGGTACTTGTCTAAATCTCCGTAATAAAGTTCCATGGCTGATCCAACCTGGCGCATGTCGGCCTGACGCACGGCGTCGCGGGCTTTAGATCTGGCTCCGCCCATGGAAACTAAAACGATCGAAGCCAAAACGCCAATGATAGCAATAACGATTAAGAGTTCAATGAGAGTAAAACCTTTCTTTTGAGACATTTGAGCTATTTTTTTTGTTTTTGTTAACATAGGTAATGGTTCGACCTTTTTCTTTTTTTGTTTATAGCGAGCCTCTGGCTCGATATACCGGATTCCATCCGTTATTATATCATCTCGCGGCCGCTAATTGAAGTCAAGACCTCACCGCGCCCGCGTCAAGGCTAAGATTCCTTACCAGCAGTCTAAACCCGACGGCGGACTGCTCAAGATGCGCGTCCCTTTGGGTGAAGCGGCAAAGAAAGTTCCGGCTTCCAGGCACGCCCACAGACAATACTTCTGACCCTGGCCGGCATTACCCCACCAGCGATAACCTTCGGGCTGGCAAGCGGCCGGAGCCGAACCCGGATCCGTTGGGGCCGGGTCGAGATAGGAAGAAACCTTAGATGGCGGCTGATCGATGACGCCGATGGCCCCTTTCTCGATGTATTTCAGGTGATCATCGTAATCCAATTCCAGGGCCAGCATGTACTGGCGTACGTCGCTGACCCGGCGGGCATCACGGGCCTTGCCCCGGATCGATTGTAGAGAAACCAAAACAATGGTCGTCAGGATGCCGATGACGGTCAAGACAACCAATAGTTCAATCAGGGTAAAGCCCGGTTTTCGTCGATCGTTCGTCATTGTATTGGCGTTGACCCCATCTGATAAAGCGGCAAGAGAATGGCGGCGATGAGGACGCCGACGGCGCCGCCCAGAACGATGATCAAAATCGGCTCCAACAGACTCAGCATGACCTCGACCCCGCTCTCGATCTCTTTCTGATAGAACCGGACGATGTCCAGCAGGGTCTCGGAAAGGCGCCCCGTCTTTTCTCCCACCAGGACCATCTGGCTGAAAAAGGGCGGGAAGAAATCGGGATACTTTTTTAGGGTGCGGGAAATCATCTCGCCCCGCCGCACCTCTTCCTTGGTTTCCAGAATGATCTCCTGGTAGCGCTGGTTGGTGACGACCTGGGCGGTAATTTCCAGGGCCTTGGCGATAGGCAGGCCGCCCGAAATCAGGGTGGAAAGGTTTTCGGCGAAACGCGACAGATAGATCATTTTCAAAAGCGACCCGATCAGGGGCAGCCACAAGATGAAATTGTGGAACTGCTTTTTTCCGGCCGGCGTCTGGCGGTATTTGCGCAGAGAAAAAATGCCCAAACCCGCGGCCAGAGCGATCAACAATATGAATCGCCGGATAAAATCGGTAAAGCCGACGACGATCTTGGTCAGAAGGGGCAGCTCCTGAGACTCGGCCATGAGAACGGTCAAGAGCTTGGGGATGACGAAAAGAGTCATGACCAGTAAAACTCCCAGGAAAGTTACCAGGATGAAGAGAGGATAGATGGCCAGTGTTGTGACCCGCTGCAAGAGGGCGTATTCTCTTTCCAGGTGGTCGGCTAAATATTGCAGAACTTCGGAAAGTTTGCCCGAAGCTTCGCCGGATTTGACCAGGTTGATGTAGAAAGGGCTGAAAAGATCGGGGAACTTCTCCAGGGCTTCGGAGAAAGAGCTGCCGCCCTCAACTTCTTCTCCGACCTTCAGGATTTTCTCTTTGAGGCCGGGGTTTTTGGTCTCTTCGGCGATGGCCCGCAGAGACTCGATCAGAGAGACTTCCGATTTGAACATGGTCGAGAGCTGCCGCGAAAACAAAACCAGGTCTTTGCGAGAAACTCTCTCAAAGATCTTCAGGCGCTGGGAATAGAACGGTTCTCCCGCCGCCGCCTCCAGATAGGTTACGATCAAGGCGTAATCTTGGAGAACTTTCAGGGCCGCTTCGCGGGAAGCGGCCTCAACCACGCCGGCTTGGATGTCGCCCTCTTTGGTGCGAGCTTGGTAATTGAATTTCACCTTTTTGCGTAGAGAGAAGGCTAAGCTTGCTTATCTCCTCACCAACATTCTCAACTCCGAAGGATTGAGGGAGTAAATCAAGGCGTTTTCCAGAGAAATCTCTTTCTTTTTGACCAAATCGGCCAAAGAGCGGTTGAGGGAAATCATGCCGACCTCGCCCGACGTCTCGATGACCAGGGGCAGTTCGTGGACCTTATTCTCCCGGATGAGGTTGGTCACGGCCGGGGTCGAAAGCATGATCTCGCAGGCCGGGATCAGCCCCCCTTTCAAGCAGGGAATCAATCGTTGGGAAATGACGCCGAGCAGGGAGCCGGAGAGCTGAGCTCGAACCTGATCCTGCTGCTCGGGTGGAAAGCTATCGACGATGCGATGGATCGTTTGTGAGGCCGAATTGGTGTGCAGGGTGGCGAAAACCAGGTGGCCGGTCTCGGCCGCGGTGATGGCGATGGCCATGGTTTCGGGATCCCTCATTTCGCCGACCATGATGACGTCCGGATCCTGCCGAAAAGTAGCTCTCAAGGCTCGAGCGAAACTTAAAGTATCCTGGTAAACCTCTCGCTGGTCAATGACGGCTCGGTCGTCTTTGAAAATGTACTCGATCGGGTCTTCGATGGTGATGATGTGGTCGGCTCGAGTGTGATTGATCTCGTCGACGAGGGCGGCCAGGGTCGTGGATTTGCCGTGGCTCGAAGGGCCGGTCACCAAGACAAAACCCTGGCTGGTGGCCGTAAACTCGTGCAGGATGGGCGGCAGATTTAGTTCGTCCACCGTCCGAATCTTGGCCGGAATCAGCCTCATGGCGCAGCTGACGTCGCCCAGCTGACGGAAAACATTGACCCGGAAGCGGGCCCGATCTTCAAAGTTGTAGGAAAAGTCCACTTCTTTGTCTTCGGCAAAGCGCGTTTTTTGCTCCGAGCTCAGCAAGGCTAGGGACAAGTCCTTGACCTCTTCTCCGCTCAGGGCGGGATATTTGATCAACGGCACCAATTTCCCGTTGATCCGCAGCAAGGGCGGGTGGCCGGTAGAAAAGTGGAGATCCGAAGCCTGTTCTTTAACCGTCAGTTCCAAATACTCTTTTAATTTAGCGAGAGAGTCCATGTCTTTGATCATTCTTTAAATATCTTCTTAACCTCTTCGACGACTTCCGAAGGCGTGTAATGGGCTTTGATTAGATATTTGGTCGCGCCCAAGGCGAAAGCTTTGTCGATCTCTGATTTCTGGCCCAGGTTGGAGAGGACGACGACCTTCAGTCCCGGGGTAATTTTTTTGTCCCGCAGTTCTTTCAGAATTTCCCAGCCGTCCAGGCGCGGCAAAACAATGTCCAGAAGAACCAGATCCGGAGTTTTTCCCGTGAGGTCGCGCATGGCCTGGCTGCCGTCCGAAGCCACTTCAATCGAAAAACCCATCTCCTTGAATTTGGTCGTATAGATGTCCACCAAGAAGGGATCGTCCTCAACTAAAAGAATGTGTTTCATAACGGTTACATTATATCGAACCGTTCGGTTCGCTATGGGTTTTATATTACCTTTTCGTGAAGCGAAAAGGCTAAGCTCTGCTTATTCTTCGGCCACACTCAGAACTTCTGCCATCGTCGTCACGCCTTCCAGCACCTTGAGAATTCCTTCCTGCTTCATCGTCACCATGCCCTGCTTCAGGGCCTCCTGGTAGATCCGGGTTTCCGAAGGCTCTTTCAAGATCACGTCGGCCAAGCTGTTGGTCATGCTCAGAACTTCAAAAAGACCGGTCCGGCCGGTAAAGCCGACGGAATTGCATTTCGGGCAGCCTTGGGGCTCAAAAATCTCAATCTCGCTGGGAAGTTTTATCCCCGGCAAAGAACTCAGCTCGGTCCGGATCAGACTTTTCAATTCCGGGCTGGCCGGGACCTTCTTTTTGCAGTCCGAACAGAGTTTTCTCACCAGCCGCTGGGCGATAACTAATCTTAACGTCGGCGGGATAAGAAAGGGCTTGACGCCCAGATCGATCAGGCGCGGGATGACGCCGATGGCATTATTGGTGTGCAGGGTCGACAGGACGAGGTGTCCGGTCAGGGCCGCGTGGATGGTCAGGCTGGCCGTTTCCTCGTCCCGGATTTCACCGACCATGATGATGTTCGGAGCCTGGCGCAGGATGTGGCGCAGGCCCGTGGCAAAGGTGTAACCGATTTCCGTCTTGATCTGGGACTGGTTGACGCCGTCGATGAAATATTCCACCGGGTCCTCCAGGGTGACGATGTTCGTACCCTCCTGATTCAAGAGCTGTAGGATGGTATAGAGAGTCGTACTCTTGCCCGAACTGGTCGGGCCCGTCGAAAGAATCAGGCCGTAGGGCTTTTCCGCCGCCTGCTTGACGATCTTAATGTTATGACTCGACAAACCCAGGTCTTCCAGTTTTTTTAGTCCCTGGCTGGGATCCAAGACGCGGATGGCCACCTTTTCTCCCAAAACCGTGGGAAAAGTGGAAACGCGGAAATCAACGCTGTTCTCATTAAACTTGGTGGAAAAGCGGCCGTCCTGCGGCACCCGCGATTCGTCAATTTTCAAGCCGGAGAGAATCTTGATGCGAGAAACGACGGCCGGCAAAAGTCGCAAAGGCAGAAAGATCGAGGAATGGAGAACGCCGTCCAAGCGATAGCGCACTCTCAATTTTTCCTGGGTCGGTTCGATGTGAATATCCGACGCCCGACCGTCCACGCCATGGCCAAGGATGACGGCCACGACCTTGGTGATGGGCGCCTCTTCGGCCAGCCTCTCGAACTCGGCGACCGTGGGCAAACCCTTGGGCCGAACCTTTTCCTCCTCCAAATCCCTTTCCAGCTCGCCCAGCGCCTTTTCCACTTCTTTTCTCAGAGTTCGGTATTGCTTGAGCAGTTTATTGAAAGTCGAAAGAGAGATCAAAAAGATCTGGCTTTTCCATTTGCCCTGCCGCGACAAAAACTTCAGCGCCTCCTGATGAGCCATGTCCTCGGGATAGACCATGCCCACTTCCAAAACGTCCTCTTTTTTGGCCAGAGGAATCATCTTGTAAAACCTCGCTGAATCTTCGGGGATGAGCTCGAGAACCTTCAGGGGCACCTCCTCGGGCAGAACTTCTTTTAACGGAACTTTTAAGTCCTCGCTTTTCAGATTAAAGAGGAGGCCCTCTTCCAGGGCGTTGTTTTCCAAGATTACTTCTTCTTCTTTCTTGTTTTGCTCCTTGGCTTCGATTTCGAACCGGCTCGCCCGCTCGCGATCGAGGAGACCCTTTTTGACCAGTTTCTGGATCAGAGATGGCATAACAAATTATTTAAAGGATAAAATTACTCGGTTTTTTTCTCGGGCAAGACTCCCGCGGGCAAAAAAGGATTATCCCGGCCCACCTCTTCGGCAAAGGGCGGGACGTCGCTGAGTAATTCCAGTTCTGACAAAAGCGGCTGGTCAAAAACGGAAAAATTAATTTCTACTTTCCGCAGGGGCAGAGAAGGAGGAGGCGGAGTCTCGCTCGGCTTTTTGAAAACGCCAAACCAGAAAAGGGTGACCGTGGCCAGAATCACGACGACAAAAACCAAAATCAGGTATCGCTGTTTCTTTTTTTGCTCGGAAAAGACGATGGCCATAGAAGTTTTGTTCACTCCCCCTGACTCGCGGGCAGAGATTCGAATAAAAAGTTAACGCTGCTGTCTAGGCTAAAGGAAAAAACGTCGCCCTTCTCCGGCAGTGAAAAAGACAAAGACTCAGTCTGGATCAGGCGAGAGCTCTTTTCCAGAATGGTCAGAAAGCGCCGAAAGGCGGGGTAGGCGCCGGCGACCTCGAGAAAAACTCCTTTCTTTTTAATCGGCGGATTCTCCGACACCAGGGTCGTCAAACCAAGTTCGGCCTTCTTCAGAACCAGGCCTTCTTGAGAAGCGGTTTGCTGAAGAAAACCTAGCAACGAAGGCAGAGAGGGATCTAGGGGAAGACCGGAATTAATTTTTTCCAAGAGGACTTGACGCTTGTGCAGCTCTTCGTCGATCTTTTTCAGGTTTTTCCAGTAATCGGCTTGACTCTGGAGGTCAGCTTTCTTTTGAGACAGCTCTAATCGACGGCTTTGGAAATCCTGATATTGCGGTAAAGCCAGGGCAATCAGAACGACAAAGCAGAGGATAAAATTGGCGATGGTGATGAAGTATTGTCGCATGCTATAGCGCGGGGTGATATATCGTAATCGCTATTTCTGGAAAACTTTGGGGTCAAAGAAAATCTCGAACTCGAATTCGACGCCGCCCTGTTTACCGATGCCGGCCTGTTCCAGGCTGCTTTCCCGAATCAGAGGCTCTTCCCGGAAAAGCCGGGCTTGCTGGCCCAAAACTTGAAAGTTATCGGCCTTGCCGCCCAGCCAGAGCTTATTCTCTTTGGCGTTGAAATTCAGGTTGGTGAAAAAAACCTGAGGGTGGACGAGCTTTTCGACCTGGTCGAAAACGAGGGAAAGAGGCTTGCGTTGGCTGGCCAAAAGAGAAAAGCCCGCGATCCTTTTTTGCGCCCGCAGGACGTCTTTTTCCAGGCTGATTTCCTCGGTCGTTCTTTCTCGGTTGAGTTCCTGGTTAATCTTCTCGATTTCGAGGTTGGCGCTCTTGTTTGAACGATTGAGAAAGAAAAGGCTCAAAAGAGAAATGAATAAGAAAATAAAAGAAAGGTAAAACAGAATCGTCTGCCAAAGCGGTTTTTCGACTGGTTTTTTGGGAATTAAATCGACGTCCATAGAATTAAGGCGTTTCTAGCCCCCTCAGGGCTGCGCCCACGGCGATAATATAGGAAGGGGACAGTTCTTTCAAGGTTTTTTCCAGCAGGGGCGGATAAAAAATATTGAGGCTGGAGAAGGGATTGGCGACTTCCACTTCCCGACCCAGTTTTTCGGCGAAATATTCCTTCAGGCCGGGAATCAAGGCGACGCCGCCGGACAAGATGACGAGTTGCGGCGATTTTTTTTCGGCCGAAGAAAAATTCTGCAGGGTCTTGTCAACTTCCATTAATAAGCTGTCGACGATGGTGGTGATGATCTCCCGAATATTTTCTTTGCCGGGTTCGGTCTGCGGCAATAAACCATATTTTTCCTTGAGGGCCTGGGCTTCTTTGAAATCGACCTGCAGAGCCTTGCCCAAGACTTCGCTGATCTCGTTGCCGGCCGGTTCAAAACTGCGACTTTGTTTCAAAATTCCTTTATCGATGATGCTGCAAGTGGTGCTCTGGGCGCCGATGTCGATGATGGCGACAATCTTGGTTTTATCCGGGTTGACGGCTCGTAAAAAACCAAAAACTTCGGCTTCCAGGGCATAGAGATCCAGCTTGGTGATGCGGCTGATCTCCTGATACTGATTAATGACCTCGTTGGGTACGGCCACCAAGAGAACTTTGATGTTGGCGCCGGGCTGACTGGGCCGTTCTCCCTGGATGATTGACCAGTCGAGGCTCACTTCATTGAGGGGTACGGGAATCTGCTGCCGAGCCTGGAAACGGATGGCCTGAGGCAATTCCGGAGCCGACATGGGCGGCAGGTCAAAGGTTGTGTAGAAGGTCGAGAAATCCGGGATCGAGAAGACGACTCTTTTTGATGACATCTTGGCCTCGTCGATGACGCCCGAGATGGCCCGAGCAATGTCCATAGTTTGGAACAAAAGTGTGTTTTTCTCCAGAGTCCGGAAGGGCTTGTCGTAAATCGCCTCGGCTTGAATCTGACCATAAGCTTCGAGTTTGATTCTTTCGCCGATGCGCGAAAGTTCGACGATTTTGATCGAAGCTGAACCAATGTCGATGCCTAAACAGCTTTTTTTGATCAGGCTAAAAGAGGTCAGGGCCATAACGAATAAAATTCGATATATCGGGCGGAACGCCCGCTATGGAAGATTGAAGCAGAAATGGGTTCTCTGTCTCTGATTGATTTTTCTGATATCATTATTATAGCGCAAAGCGATATATCGGGCTACCGCCCGCTATAGCACGAAGTGATATAGTACCAAGTGAAACGCCTTAGTCTTCTCTAAAGATGATCGAAGCTAAAAAAGCTTGGGGTCGGATCAAATCATTCTTGGCCGATCTCTGCTTTCCTCAATTTTGTTTCGGTTGCCGGAAAGAAGGGTCTTACCTCTGTCCGGATTGTTTGGCTGTGATCGACGTCTTATCGTCATTTTTCTGTCTCTGTCCAGAACCTCGTCGTTTGGAACGCCCCGGCAAATGTTCGGCCTGTCAAAAGTCGTCTCTCGACGGCCTCTATTTTGCCGCTGCCTTTCGTCAACCGCTGGTCAAGCGACTAATCCGACAATATCAGTCCCCGCCCTATGTCAAAGAACTGGGAAAAAACCTCGCTGACTTGATTATATCTCATTTCGCCCTGGCCGAGAAGCAAAAAGAATTAGGGGGATCCCTTCTCGTGCCCGTTCCCATCGATAGGGCGGCTTGGCGGACCCACGGCTTCAATCCGGCCCAAGAAATTGCCCAAAACTTGGCGCGAGCTTGGCGACTGCCCTGCTTGATCGACGCCCTGATGCTGAACGAGGATGGCTCAAATGGCTTTACTAGCCAAAAACAATCTCTCGTCGACCGAAAGAAAATCTTTCTCGTGGACGGCCTCTACGTCACGGGCCAAATCATGGAAAAAGGCGCCCGGGCTCTCAAAGAAGCCGGGGCCAAAGAAGTTTGGGGAATCGCCGTCGCCCGAGGCCAAGTTATTCAACGGATCGATTCTTTCTCGAACGAGTGATCAGATAGTTTCCGTAATCGAGGTCGGAAAAGGGCAAGAGTGAGATTATTAGACAGAAAACCCGCGCATGACCTGGGAAAAGTTCCAGATTTCACTCTGGCTGGCCGACCGGAACTGCAGGTGGTCCAAGTTTTGACTCTCCGTCAGTTTTTTAATGACGTAGGCCGTGTAGGCGGGCGCGCCGGTGGCGCCCGGAGAGTTGAAGTTCAGAATGTGAAAAGATCTGGGACCGAATGTTTCCAAGACTTCGTTGACGAATTTGCCCTGGCTATCAATGACCGAACTGCGGATGCCGGCCAAACCTTTTTTGACCAAATATTCGGGCCGCAGGCTCGGCAAGAACTTCTGGATCCGGCCGACCATGACCTTCTTGAAAAAAGAACTGCGCCATTCCTCTAAAACCAGACGCAAGAATTCCGGGTTCGTCGTCAACCGGATTTTATTCAACCGGGGCGCTTCCCAGAGCTTCCGAAAAGCCGAAAGCGGATTTTCGAAGAACCCTTCGTAGGCGTAGGGACCCAAGACGGGCACGGCCGTGGGACCAATTTCGACCCGGCCATCCCAGCGGCTGATCCAGTGCGGGTCGAGAAAAGGGAATTCCGAGTGGCGCGGCACCGAGTAGATATTATGGCTGGTCAAGCCCGATCGTGCTGGATCGACGACCCAGTATTCGCCGCGGAAATTCAAGTCGGTCAGATCCCGCGCCACGCCCAGGAGGTGAGCGATTTTCACGGCCTGACCGCCGGCGCAGTTAATCAGATAGCGAGCCGCTATTTTTTTATCAGGACAAACAATCTCCAATCCGGCCGGGCTTTCTTCGATCCGCTCGACCACCGAATTGAAGACGAATTCGACGCCCCTATCCCTGGCGTCTTGAAACAAACTGTCGGTCAAAAGGCCGAAATCCGTGGCCACGTCGGTTGAACAAAAGATCGCGCCAGCGCAAACCAGATTCGGTTCCAGCTTTTTTACTTCATTCGGGCTCAAAATCTCGACCTCGGCTGCGGCTAAACCGTTTTCGGCTGACCAGCGTTGGTATTTTTTTAGAGTCTCCAGCTGCGATTCATCCAGGGCCACCTCGATCGTTCCTTTCTTTTTAAAAGGAAGGTTTTTGGCCCGGGCGTAGGCCTCCCACAAGGGGAAGGAGAGATTGGCCGATTGGGCCAAGGTTTTTTTCTTTTGCGGATCGAGATAGAACGGACGGTGAATTACGCCCGTGTTCCGGCGGCTGGTGTGACGGGCGACGCCGTCCTCTTTTTCGAGAACGACGATTTTGCTTCCCGGGCAAAGCCGAGAGAACCAAAAAGCCAGGGTTGTTCCCAGGATACCGGCACCGATGATGGCCAGATCGTACATGATCGATAAGCACTGCTAGCGGCGAGGGTGAGATTCGAACTCACGAAGGCCTTGCGACCTTGCCACATTTCAAGTGTGGTGCGTTCGTCCGCTCCGCCACCTCGCCTTTTGTCACTTATCCATTCTTTCCAGAATCAAACCGGCAACCATGGCTTGGAAAAGACCGCCCAAGGTCCACTCTAAAATCATCAAAAGAGAAACTGGGAAGCTGGCATAGGAAATCAGCATGCCGGGCAAAGTGATTAACCAGTACATTAAGCCGAAATTCACGCCCGGAGAACAGCATTTTCCCGCCCGGAAAAGGCTTTTGGTTTTTGACCAAAGCCAAGCGAGGATCAAGCCAACCAGAAACGGATGCAAGAAGTAAAGCGACATCAAGGGGTCTGACCAGGACCGGAACAAATTCGGGTTTTCGTACTCGGCTTTCAGGCCGGTAAAAATCAGGCCGAAAGCTTGGTTGGCGAGCAAGCCGACAACGAGCATGACCAAACCAGCTAATAATCCCGAAAAAACGAGTTTCTTCATGTGGTTTTATTAATTATTTAATCTCAGGAACTAAAGCGGAGAAGGTGGGATTCGAACCCACGAGGGGATTGCTCCCCTAACACCTTAGCACGGTGCCGCTTTCGGCCGCTCAGCCACTTCTCCTTTAACTTTATCATAGTATCTTCTACGTTCTTCAAAGTCAATTTGAGTTTAAGCCGAATTTGTGCTAATTTTAATTCAGTTTCGTCCCCGTAGTTCAACGGATAGAATGCAAGGTTGCGGACCTTGAGATTGGAGGTTCGAATCCTCCCGGGGACACTATTATTTTTGTTTATATTTGTCTTCGTCAAAGCCAAAAATGAAATGAATCTCTCGCGCAACAATGAACCTCTTAGCAGCCTCACGGCCTTCATCGGACTTCTTCTCTCAATCGCCGGACTCGTGCTCTTAGTCGTCTTCGCCGTTCTTTACGGCCGCACTCGTCACGTCGTGGGGTTCTCTATCTTTGGTTCAGGGCTCATCCTCCTTTACCTCGTCAGCGCTGTCTATCATCTCATTCCGAAAACGCATCGGGCTAAAGAGATTTTTAGAGTCCTCGACCACTCGATGATTTATCTTTTCATCGCCAGCACCTATACGCCCATCTTGTTGGTCCTGCCGCAAAGGGGATGGGGGTGGAGCCTCTTTGGCGTTATCTGGGGATTAGCCGGGATCGGAATCGCGCTTAAGATCATGGTCCGGAATGAAAAAACATGGCTCGTCCCCCTGCCTTATGTGGTCATGGGGTGGCTCGGAATCATTGCTCTGCCGATTCTACTCAAGTCGTTGTCGCCCGGCGCTCTCTGGTGGCTCATGGGCGGCGGCGTTCTTTACAGTTTAGGAATCGTCTTTTTTGTCTTGGGCCGAGTTCGGCCACAGAAGGGATACTTCGGGATGCACGAAGTTTTCCACCTTTTTGTCATCGGCGCCAGTTTTTCTCATTTCTGGCTCATGTTTAGATATGTGCTCTACCTATAGCGCAAAGCGATATATCGATTTCTATTCGCTATGATATGGATCTTTTCACTCCCATCGGCCAAGTCCCGCGGATCGGGCCCGTCTTGGAAAAAAGATTAAAGAAGCTCGGGATCAAAACCGTCCGGGACCTCCTCTATCACTTGCCCCAAAGATACGAGGATTTTTCTCATTTCGTTCCCCTGAACCAGCTGCGAGCCCGCACCAACGTGGCGGTGCGCGGCCGGATCCTCGAGATAAAATCAAGCCTGGCCTGGAAAAAACGAATGACGCTGACGCAGGCCGTGGTCGGCGACGAGACCGGCGCCGTTCGAGCCGTCTGGTTCGCCAAACCCTACATCACCGACATCCTAGAAGCCGGCCAATCGGTCATCCTGGCCGGCCGAGTCAGCCAGGGCAAACGAGGCCTCTATTTCAACAACCCCGGCTACGAGAAAATCTCGGACTCAGAATCGAAGGCCCAAAGCCGAGTGGCCGGCCTGATGCCCGTTTACCCCGAAACCGAAAAGCTCTCTTCGCGCTGGATAGCCAGCCTCGTCCGACCCGTCTTGGCCAACCTCAAATCACAAAGCCAAGAATTCCTGCCGGAAAAAACCTTAAAAAACTTCGGCCTGCTGCCTTTTCCTCGGGCTATCTGGCAAATCCATTTTCCCGATTCTCTGGCCTTGGCTCAAAAAGCCAAAGCTCGTCTGGCCTTCGAAGAGCTTTTCTTGATCGAACTCTTCGTCTTGAAAGAAAGAGTCAAAATCCTGCAAACCAAGGCTCAACCCATCTCCTTGGATCTGCCCTTGGTTCAAAGGTTCGTTAAGTCTTTGCCTTTTATTCTGACCGACGCACAGAGGAAATCAGCCTGGCAGATTCTCAAGGACCTGGAGAAACCTCATCCCATGAACCGTCTTCTGGAGGGGGAGGTGGGTTCGGGCAAGACCGTGGTCGCCACTCTGGCGGCCCTCAACTGCGTCAAAGCCCAGTTCCAGGTCGCCCTGATGGCGCCGACCGAAATCCTGACCAAGCAACATTTCAAAGAAGTGGCCAAAATGCTTTTTGATTTCAAGCTGACGATCGCGCTCTTGACCGGTAAAGAAGACAAGATTATGGCCAAGAAGTTAAGAGGGGAAATCCTGGAGGTTTCCCGCCAAAAAATATTGAAAAAATGCCTGGCCGGAGAAATTGACATCCTCATCGGCACGCACGCCCTGATCCAGAAAAGCGTCCGCTTTAAAAACCTGGGATTGGTCATCGTGGACGAACAGCATCGTTTTGGCGTCGAGCAGCGGGCGCGGCTTTGCCAAGGCCGGCATTCGCCGGAAAAAACCATTCCCCACCTCTTGTCGATGACGGCCACGCCCATTCCCCGCAGCTTGGCCCTGACCATCTACGGCGATCTGGATCTTTCGAACATTGACGAATTGCCCCGGGGCCGCCAGAAGATCCGGACCGAAATTGTGCCGC
>JACQQI010000017.1 GCA_016207115.1 Candidatus Nealsoniibacteriota bacterium | reverse complement strand
GGCCACGCCCATTCCCCGCAGCTTGGCCTTAACCATCTACGGCGATTTGGATCTTTCGATCATTGATGAATTGCCCCGAGGCCGCCAGAAGATCCGGACCGAAATTGTGCCGCCGAGAGATCGGCAGAGAGTCTACGACTTCATCCGTAACCAAATCGAACTGGAAAGACAGGCTTTCATCATTTGCCCGAGAATAGAAAAACAAGACCCGAGATCCACGAGACGTTCTGTCTGGACCGAAGTGAGGGCGGTGAGCGAAGAAAAAGAAAAGCTCGAAAAAAACATCTTTCCGGATCTAAAGATAGAGATGCTGCACGGGCAGATGAAACCGAAGGAAAAAGAAAAAATCATGAGAGACTTCAAGAATAACAAGATCAAGGTTTTGGTGGCCACCTCGGTCGTCGAAGTGGGCATCGACATCCCCAACGCCTCGGTCATGGTCATCGAGGGCGCGGACCGCTTTGGCCTCGCCCAGCTTCACCAACTACGGGGTCGGGTGGGTCGATCCTCGCACCAGTCCTATTGCTTTTTATTGACCGATTCTACCGGCCAAAAGACTCGGCAAAGACTGAGAGCCCTAGTCCAGGCCGAAGACGGCTTCGAGCTGGCCCAGAAAGACCTGGAGATTCGGGGACCGGGCGAGTTCACCGGCCAAAAACAATGGGGAATTCCCGACCTGGGCATGGAAGCCTTAAAGGATTTGGCCCTCGTGGCCCGGGTCAGGAGCGAAGCCAAAGAGATTCTGGAACAGGATCCTTCTCTAAAAAAATATCCTCTCCTGAAAGAGAGGTTAAAAAGCTTTTCGGAAAGAGTCCACCGAGAATAACGAGTACGATATATCGAGCATTCTGCCCGCTATAACCCTAGGGCTGCCGGTGTTTTTCGGTCGGCCAGAAGCCTAGGTACTTACCCAGCATTAATCTCGTCTGGGCGTCCAGGGCGGGAACGGTCCAGAAGAAAAGCATGGCCGAAGGCAAAATCAGCCACTCCAGGATAAAGACGAGATACTTGAGCCGGCCGACGGCCTTGGGCCGCGGCGGTAAAAGCGAGAAACTGAAATAGATCGAGCTGAAGAGACCGACCATGGCGATCGTCATCAGGCGGGAAGTGGTGTGGGGCAGGTTGTGGGCTATCAGCGTCTGGGAAAATCTTTCTCCGCCCAAGGCCAGCGGCAGCCAGCCCAAAAGGAAAATCAACAGGGCGCTGGTCGCCCAGGACCAGTGCGACTCAAAAAGAAAAAACCCCTGAGATAATTTCTTTTTCAAAGAGATTTTTTTATTCTGCAAAAAATTGAAAAAGACGTAAGGAATCTCGTCCACGCCGTAGGCCCAGCGGCGCTGCTGCTTGTAGATGTTGATGAGGGTGCGCCGGAACGTCGGGGCCACGTTGGCATCCATGCCCACGGGGTAATAGAGCGGCTGGACCTGGTAGTCGCTGTTGAACTGCAAAAAACTCTGCCAGAAAATGCGCGAATCGTCGGAAACGATGTTGGCTTGTTTGAAACCGACCTCCGCCAGCGCCTGAAAGCTCATGGCGTGAGAAGAAAAAGTGATCAGCTTTTCCGGCCGCTCCTGGCTGAGGGTGCTCCAGAAAGTCGAAGACAAAGCAAAGGTCCGGGAAAAGATCGGCGCCTGCCAGATGTTATTGATGAAAAGAGGGATGGGTTGAAAGCTGGTCCGATAGGGCGAGGCGGCGGTTAAATAGTGCCAGGACAAACAACTGAAGTATTTCGGAAAAAGACAGGTGTCCACGTCAAAAAAGGAAACGACGACTTTCTCGTAGGGAATCTTCCGGCGATCAACAACCTCTTCCTTGGCCCGGACTTCGGCCCAGCGGTCGTTCGAACCCTTGCCCGTTATCTCCCCGGCCAATCCTTGGGGATGCCAGGTAACCAAAAAGTGACCGAACTGCTGGCCGAACTCCGCTTGGATTTTGTCCACCGTGGCCTGAGTTTCTGAACGACAACTTTCTTCGGCCGAAAGGACCACCAGGATTTTCTCTTTGGGATAGTCAGTTTGCGCCAAGGACAGAAAAGCGTCTCGGACGACGGAGAGGGGCTCTCGGCAAAGAGTAAAAAGGCAGAGGTGATGGATTTCTTCCCAACCCTGTATTTGCTTGACCCGAGACAACCAATCGATCTTTTTGTGTTCTTCCATCTTTTGATAGCTCGAGTGCAGGTGGAAAGAAAAATAGATAGCTCGGAAAAACCAATAGAGATCAAAGACAAGAATGAAGGTGGCGACGAAAAACGGTTGCCACCACGAAAGAAAGATGGCCAGGAAAATGGTCAACCAGGAAACAGCGCCGGGCAGGATTTCCAAAAAGCGAAAGAGCCTTCTTGCGGAAGGGTCGGTCAGATCTTGAGCCGTGGCGATTTTGAGGTTCATCACAGAGACGCCTTGAACCATCTGGTTGCTTAACAGGGTTAAGCAATATTACTGATTAACCACGTTCTGCAGATTTCCCCGAGAAAATCCTTCGATATTTGACGCGAAAGTTTCCCATTTGGTTGCATCAGCTTCTTTCGTCCTGAAGGCCACTGGCGGATAAACAATCACATTCTTCGTTTCCAAAAACCTTTTGGCTAAACCGGTATCAATATCGTCTGAATGATCGAAGACAAAAGTCATCTCATTTTGATTGGCCCTTTCTATTATTGCCTCTTGGTCAACCAATCGTGGCGGAGCTAGGCTGATAAAAACACAGTTCTTCTTCAGTAGGGCCAACTTTTCTCGACTGATTATGCCTTCTGTTTCTCCATTAAGAATCAGGTTTAAAGAGATGAAATCACTCTGCGACAAGAGCTCGTTCAGTTCCACCCTTTTGGCGCCGAACTTCTCAATATTGGGTTTATCAACCTTATCAAAATAGACTACTTTCAGGCCGACACCTAAGCCGATTTCAGCGGTCCTTCCACCGATCTTCCCAGCTCCTATCACTCCTAGGGTCTTACCCTTGAGTTCGGGTTGCATAAACTTATCGAAAGAGTAGTCTTGCTGCCACGCCTGTCCCTTAGCCCTCTCCAGTTCGCGGGTAACTTCAAACAAGGTGGCAAAAAAGAATTCGGCAACGGCCTCGGTTGAATAACCGCCCAGATTACAAACGGAAATGTTTTTTGACCGAGCATAAGTAGCGTCGATGGCGTCAAAAGCCGTGGAAAGAACGCCGATATACTTGAGACAAGGGGCATTATCAATCACCTCCTTGTCTATTTTCGTGAATATTGAACAGAGAATAATGTCGGTATCGCTAAGAGACTTTTTAAAGTTTTGATCATCCCGAGAAATGAACCCTACAGAGGCAGTCAGCTTCTTTAGCCTCTCAACTACAGAGGGGGGGGTACGCTCTTCCTTAATGTCAACAACCAATATTTTTTGGAACATGTTGTTAGAATTAGTGTTAATTTTTATAGCGAGTACGATATATCAGTTTACTAACTGCTATAGCGATTACGATATATCGGGCGGCGTACCGCCCGCTATAGCGGCCCTAGTGGGAATCGAACCCACGTTGCCACATTGAAAGCGTGGCGTCCTAACCACTAGACGATAGGGCCGTATTTATCTGATTTTAACCTAGAAATTGAAAAAAATCAATCTCGGCTGTATAATACTTCTATCATCATGGAACTGCCGAAAATATACGATCACCACCAAGTCGAAGACAAAATCTCAGCCTTTTGGGAAAAGGGCGGTTTTTTCAAACCCAAAATCGTCAAAGGGAAAAAACCTTTCACCATTACTCTGCCCCCACCCAACGTCACCGGTAGCCTGCATACCGGCCACGCCATGTACGTCGTCGAAGACATTATGGCTAGGCAGAAAAGAATGGAGGGATTCCCGACTCTCTGGCTGCCCGGCTTTGACCACGCTTCCATCGCCGTGGAATACCTGGTCTCCAAGCAGCTCAAAAAGGAAGGCGTAGATAAAAAGACGCTCGGCCGGGAAAAGTTCCTGGAAAGAGCTCGAGAGTTTGCCGCGACTTCCCGCAGACAGATCAAAAATCAGCTGCAGAAACTCGGTTTTTCCCTGGATTGGAGCCGGGAAGCCTACACCATGGATAAAGCCAGGTCCACGGCGGTCAAGGAAGCTTTTGATCGACTCTCCAAAAAAGGGCTAATCTATCAAGGAGAATACATCGTCAATTGGTGCCCGGGCTGCCAGACGGCCATCTCCGACTTGGAGAACGAATATAAAGATGAAATCGGCCAACTCTACTACATTAAGTACGGTCCCATTATTATCGCCACGACCCGGCCCGAAACCATGTTCGCCGACGTGGCCGTAGCCATCCATCCCGACAACCAGAAATACAAACACCTGGTCGGGCAATTAGTTCCCTTGCCCCTGACCAACCGGAAGATACCGGTCATCGAAGACAAAGCGGTTGATCCGGACTTTGGCACCGGCGCTCTGAAAATTACCCCGGCCCACGACCAGCTCGATTTTGAAATCGGGGCAAGGCATCATCTGGAAAAACCCTCTGCCCTCGGCTTTAACGGCCGGCTGAGCGAAATCTGTGGCCCGGAATACCAGGACTTATCGGTAAAAGAGGGACGGGCGAAAGCGGTCGAGAATTTGCAGGCCCAGAATCTGATCGAGAAAATCGAGGACCTAAACCATTCGGTCGGACACTGCCAGCGCTGCGGCGCCGTCACCGAACCCCTGATTTCCAAGCAGTGGTTCGTCAAAACTAAGACCATGGCCGAAAGAGCCATCAAGGCGGTTAAGGACGGAGAGATCCAGATTGTGCCCAAGAGGTTCGAGAAAGTCTACTTTCACTGGCTGAAAAACATCAAGGATTGGTGTATTTCCCGCCAGCTTTGGTGGGGGCACAAAATTCCTCTAGATGGCGTCGAAGACACCCTGGACACCTGGTTTTCTTCCGGCCTCTGGCCCATCTCCACTCTGGGCTGGCCGCAAAACACGCCTGACTTTAAATATTTTTACCCGACTACGGTCAGGGAAACCGGCTATGACATTCTCTTCTTCTGGGTCGCTCGGGAAATCATGATGTGCCTGGAAATGACGGGAAAGGTTCCCTTTAGAATCGTCTATCTCCACGGCTTGGTCCGGGACGAAAAGGGCCGGAAGTTCTCCAAGACGGCCGGCATCGGCTTTGATCCACTGGAGATGACGGCCAAATACGGCACCGACGCCCTGAGAATGGCCTTGATCTACGGCAACGCCGAGGGCGCCGACCTGAAGATCGGAGAAGAGAAAATCGGCGGCATGAGAAATTTCACCAACAAGATCTGGAACGCCACCCGTTTTATCCTGCTGGGCTTCGACGGTAAAGCAAATAAATCCAGACCCAATAAAGACGACCGGTGGATTTTAAAAGAGCTGGAAAAGACCGTCCGAAAAACCAACGGCCTCATGAATGAATATCGCTACGGCCAGGCCGCCGAAGTCATCTATCAGTTCTTCTGGAAAGAGTTCTGCGACAAATATATCGAATTGACCAAGGAAAGGCGGGGACCGGCCCAGCCGATTCTGCTCGAAGTCCTGACCACTTCCCTAAAACTGCTGCATCCTTTTATGCCTTTTGTCACCGAAGAAATCTACCAAAAACTGCCTCTCAAAAAGAAAAAGAAGAGCTTATCAATAGAGACCTGGCCAAAGCCATGATCAACATCCTCCTTTTGATCGTTTTCGGTCTTGCTCCCAGCCTCGTCTGGCTCTTTTACTTCCTGCGCAAAGACGTCCACCCCGAAGATAATCGCCAGGTCGTCAAAATCTTCGTCTACGGCTCTCTCGCCGTTTTCCCCGCCGCCCTGATCCAGCTCGGCATTTTTGATTCCTTGAGTTTTTGGGAGTCCTCGCTGACCAAAACTGTTTTTATCCTTTTCCTGGGAGTGGCTCTCAGCGAAGAGATTTTGAAGTACTGGGTCGTCAAAGACAAGATTCTCAACGGCCCCCATTTCGACGAGCCGACCGACCTGCCCCTCTATCTGATCATTTCTTCTCTGGGTTTTGCCGCCTCCGAAAACATCCTCGTCATCATCGGGCCGGGCATTTTCAATCTCTCTCCAGCCCAGACGATCGCCATCAGCCTCTTCCGTTTTGTTTCGGCCACCTTCCTGCACGCCCTGGCTTCGGGCACCCTGGGCATCTTTCTGGCTCTTTCGCTGTATCAACCCGCAAAGAGAATCAAGCTTTCTTTGATCGGCTTTGTCTTGGCCATTTCCTTGCATGGCCTTTATAACTTCTCTATAATGATAATCGAGGGGAATGTTCGGTTTCTGATCCCCGTCCTCATTTTAATCAATTTGGCCCTGGTTCTTTCTCTGGGATTCCGCAAGTTGAAAGAAATGAAGAGCATTTGTGAAGTTAAATAATTAATTTTTACATCATGGCTTCGTTTTTCGAAAAATTAATCGGTGGACAAGACCAGGACCAGCCCGTCAAAGAGAAAAAGGCAACTCCACAGAAATCAATCAGACCGCCGGCGGCGCCGGCGAAAAAACCGGTGCGGGCAAAATTACCGCGAAGCTGGGCGCCAGAAGAAACAGAGGAAGAAGAATATTCAGAAGAACTGGAGGTTAAAAAGCCCCAATCGCCATTAAAAACCGAGGTGAAGGCAGAGGAAGAAGTGTCGGAGGAAACAGAAGAGACAGAGGAAGCAGAAGAAAAGCCGACTAGGGTTGAAAAAAAGATGGTTGTTGAAAAGAAAAAATCGGCTCCAGAAAAAGAATGGCCCGAAGCCGAGGGGCAGCTCGCCGTCGACGTTTATCAAACCGAAACAGAGGTCGTCATCGAATCAACCATCGGCGGAGTAAAACCCGAGAACCTGGAAGTCACGATCGAGAACGACATGGTCTTGATCCGGGGCAGTCGTCAGAAGATAGAAAAGGTGGAAAAGAATGATTACCTGATTCAAGAATGTCACTGGGGATCATTCTCCCGACAATTCGTTTTGCCGTCAGAGGTGGACGCTTCCCGCGCCGAAGCCACCCTGAAGGATGGTGTCCTCTCGATCCGGATACCCCGAATCCAAAAGGAAAAAGTGACCAAACTGATGATTAAATAAAGATTGGCCTCGCTAAGGCGAGGTAGTTGATCAAGTCAGGCCCCGCCCAGAAGGCGGGGCTTTTAGTTGTGCCGGGGGCGGGAGTCGAACCCGCAAACCTTTCGGCACGAGATCCTAAATCTCGCATGTTTACCAGTTTCATCACCCCGGCTCAATTCTCTCTTTACTATATTTCCGCCCAGATGAAAAGACAACCGAGTAAGCAAAGCTTAGCCTTCCGAAGAAGGTAAAACAAAGACAGCGGAAAATCGCTGTCTTTGTCCTTGCTTTCAAAACAAGCTCTACCTCGCTCTTTTCGAGGCTAAGCTCTGCTTATGTGTAGCCCAGGATGGCTTTGACGATCGACGGAACGGCTCGAGAAACCAGAGCAACCAAAAGGCCAATGGCAGCGTACATGATCATGTCCCTGCCCTCTTTAACCTTGGCCGCATCGCCGGCCGACATCATGATCTTAAAGGCGCCGAAAATGACCAACAGGATGACAATCAGAATCAAGAAAAGGAAAATCCAGTCGGTGATGGCGTAGAGGGTGTTCATGGCACAGAACAGACCCCACTTCTCGGTTGTGCAGGTGATGCCTAAACTGCAGGTTCCGCCCGTCGGTCCGACGACCGTGCCGCTGGCGCAGGGCGTACCATCAACGGTGATATTCCTTCTGATTTTGCAACAATCTTCCGGGCCGGTTTGGGCCAAAGCCAACATCGGCACGACCAAGCTGGCGAAGAGTAAGACAAAAAGGATTTTTTTCATTTTAAGCCTTGGTTAAGACTTGATATCATTTAGAAAATGTTTCGACCTTTAGGTTGTTAATTGATCTCCAAATTTTATGGCGTCACACCCATGGCCGATCGGATTAAAGCCACCAAGCCCCGCGCCAAAAAAATGACAAACAGTCCGATGGCCGTGTAAAGAAAAATGGTCTTGGCCGTCTTGACCCGACCGGGATCCCCGGCCGCCGTCATCAGATAAAAGGCGCCGATGACCACCATCAGGGGAGAAACCGCCAGGGCGATCAAGAAAAGGAACTTGATGATCGCATCAATCAGCTCCTGGATGCTGGCGTAACGCAGGGGATTGTCGATGACAATCTGGGCGCCGGCGAAAAACGGCCAAGTGAGACCCAGTAAAAGAACAAACAAGATTAACTTCGTCGGGCGGGGTGTGGAAAACTTCATTCTAGACTCAGCATAGATTAAACCTTGTGGAAAAGCAAGGCCCAATGATACTGTCCCGCCCGCAGTTCTTTTTCTATCTGAAAGCCGGCTTTTTCAATCAGCTCCAGGCCTTCAGCGGCGGAAATCCGTTTTTCCGAAGGGCCGAAAGGCGAATCGGTTTTCCAGTCAGTCACGAGAAGTTGACCGCCTTCTCGTAAAACTCTTTTTGCCTCCTTGAGGATTTGGTCTTTGTCTTCGATTTGAAACAGAAGGTTAGTTAGAAGAACCAGATCTAATAAGCCGCTCTGGATTGAAGAGCCCAGTCCCTGGGTCAAATCTGCCTGGATGGGCCGGATATTGTTGGCCCGAACCATCTCTATCTTGGCCCGCAGGGCCGCCAAAGCTTCGGCCTGAATGTCGACGGCATAAACTTTGCCCGTCCGCAGTTTTTTCGCCAGAGGTAAGGCCCAGCCGCCGGCGCCGCAGCCAAAATCCGCGGCCGTCATCCCTTCTTTTAAGTCGATCTGATTCAAGACTTGTTCTGGATTAAGAAAATCCATAGTTTTTAGTTTACCTCGCTCTTTTCGAGGCTAAGGTCTCCTTACCTCGCCCTTTTCGAGGCTAAGCTCTGCTTAAATGCAGGTAGCCGAAGCCACCTTGTCCCCGGCCTCCAGCTTCATGATTCTAACTCCCTGGGTCGCGCGGGAGAGCTTTGGTACCGAGGCGATGACTGTTCGGATTACCTGGCCCCTCTGAGAAATGACGATCAGGTCTTCTTCGTCTGTGAGAACATTGGCGGCGATGATTTCACCGGTCTTGGGCGTCATTTTGCCGGCCTTGATACCGCTCCCGCCCCTCTTCTGAATTCGGTAACCAGCCACCTCGCTTCTCTTGCCGTAGCCGTTTTCTGTCACGACCAAAAGGTAGGAAGGAGGCAGCTTTATTCCTTTCTCTTTGGGAGTCGGTTTGGGGATGACCGTCATACCCACAACTTCGTCGCCCTTCTTCAGTCGGATGCCATGGATGCCGGCGGCCGGCCGGCCCATTTCCCGCAAGTCCTTTTCGTTAAAGCGGATGGCCTGACCTTTCTTGGTCACAATAACGATTTCGTCTTCACCCGAACTCTTGGTTACCTTTCTCAGAACGTCGCCTTTCTTCAGGGTAATGGCGATCAGGCCCGATTTGCGCACATTGTCAAAAGCATCGATCGTCGTCTTCTTAATTATACCGTTTTGGGTAACCATGACCAGGTAGCGAAACTTCTCTCGGTCTTTCGGGTTCGAGGTGATTAAAGAAAGAACCTTGTCCTGGGGGGAAATTTCGAGAAAGTTCAGGAGGCCGCGCCCCCGCGCCACCCGGGTTCCTTCGGGAATCTCAAAGGCCGGGGCGCAAAAGACCTTACCCGAGTCGGTAAAGAAGAAGAGTTTATCGTGCGTCATGCCAGAAACAAAATGATCAACGATATCTTCCTGCATCGTCTTCATGCCCAGGATACCTTTGCCGCCCCGCCTCTGCAGTTTGTAGACCGAGGGATTGATCCTTTTGACGTAGCCGCCCCGGGTAAGAGTGATGACCGTTTCTGCCTGGGGGATCAAGTCCGCCTCGGCGATTTCTTCAATTTCCCGGGCCACGACCTGGGTTCTGCGGCGGTCGCCGAAACTGACCCGAATCTCGGCCAGCTCTTTTTTGATAACTTCCCTGATTTTTTCCGGACTTTTTAAGATGAGGCTCAGCTCTTTGATCTTGAGCTGGATGGCTTTCAGCTCTTCCTCGATCCTCTTTCTTTCTAATTTAGCCAAGGCGGCGAGTTTCGTCTCGAGAATGGCGTTAGCTTGTATTTCGCTCAAACGAAATCTCTTCATTAAATTCTTCTCCGCTTCCGGGCGACTGGCCGAACCCTTGATGATCCGGATGACGGCGTCGATGTTGGCCAAGCACCTGTGCAAGCCTTCCAAGATATGGGCCCTTTCCTTGGCTCTTTCGAGATCGTACTTGGTTCTCCGAAAAACTACCTCGCGACGATGGAGCAAAAAGTAGCTCAGGAGTTCCGCCAGAGACAAAACCTTGGGCTGCAGGCCGTCGACTAAGGCCAGAAGGTTGATGTGAAAAGTTTTCTGAAGATCGGTGAACTTGTAGAGATAGTTCAGGACCTTCTGGGGATAGGCTTCTTTCTGCAGGTCGATGACGATCCTCAACCCTTCTTTGTCCGATTCGTCGCGGATGTCGCGGATGCCCTCAATTTTCTTTTCGCTGACGAGATTAGCCAGTCGTTCGATCAGGGTCGATTTCTGTACCTGGAAGGGGATTTCAGAAATGATGATTTGGCTGCGCTGGTTTTTTTCCTGCTCCACGACCTCGGCCTTGCCTCTCATCAAAACCGGCCCCTTGCCTTGGGAATAGGCGGCGACGATTTCTTTTAAATTAAAAATCTGGCCGCCCGTCGGAAAGTCCGGCCCCTTGATGAATTGAAAAAGGTCTTCCGTATCGGCCTTGGGATGATCGCTTAAATAGATGAGGGCGTCGCAGACTTCCGTCAGGTTGTGCGGCGGCATGTTGGTGGCCATACCCACGGCAATGCCCAGAGAACCGTTCAAGAGCAGCTGGGGCAGAGGTGAGGGCAAGACGCTCGGCTCTTTCCGGGTGCCGTCGTAATTATCGATGAAGTTCACCGTGTCTTTGTCGATGTCCTCGAGCATTCTTTCGCCAATTTTTGACAATTTTGCCTCCGTGTAACGCATTGCCGCCGCCTCGTCACCGTCGATGTTTCCGAAATTCCCTTGACCCTGGATTAAAGGATATCTCAAAGAAAAATCCTGCGCCATTCTTACCAGGGCGTCATAGACAGCCACGTCGCTGTGCGGATGATAACGGCCCAGAGTCGTGCCGACAACGGTCGCTGATTTGCGAAACCTCGCCCCGGCCGTCAGGCCCTCTTCTTTCATGGCATAAAGAATCTTGCGCTGGACGGGCTTCAAGCCGTCGCGGATGTCGGGTAAGGCTCGCGAGACGATGACCGACATGGCATAGTCGATGTAAGAATCCTTCATCTCTTCGACGATCTCTCTCGGTTCGACCTGGCCAATGTCAAAACCGGTCTTTTCTTCCTGGGCGATCTTTTCTTTCTTGACGGTCTTTTTTATGAATGGCTTCAGCTTTTCTTTCTTCTTCATGTTTAGGGAGTGGTCGCCTCTTGCCGCAACAACTCTTCTAATTGTTTTAAGCTGTCCGGATCTAATTCGGGCTTGGGCAAGCTATTGATCTGTTTTTCCAATTCGGGCAGCTTCAATTCCTGGCGCAACCGGCCCTGATTTAAACTGGTCAGACGGTGTTTGACCAGGGCCAACCAGACGAAAAACAGACTAAAGCCCATGACGATGACCAAAAGCCAAAAGATAGCTTTTCTTTCGTTCTCTGGTTTGGCCTGGATTCTTTTTAGGGTCTCCATTTGAGTTACTGGGCTCGCAGAATAATCGTTTTCATCCCTTCTTCTGGCAAATCTTTCTCCTTGATCGTCAACTTAGGCAATGGTTCAGAGGCCTTCTCTCCCAGGGCCCGGAGGAACTTGTCCAGACTTTCCAGTTTAACCTTCAGTTTGGGTAGTTGATAATGCATGGGGATGACGATCTTTGGCTCGATCTGGCCGATGATCTTCGAAGCCTCCTGGCTGCCGATGGTGTAATCTCCGCCCACAGGAATCAGGAGAATGTCCACTTCGCCGATGTCTTCGATTTGTTCAGCAAAAAGCTCTTTTTGACCAAAATCAGCCAGATGGCAGACCTTCAAGCCTTCGCTCTCAATCGTATAGATTGTCACCCGACCCCTTTCTTTGCCCAGGGATTTGTCGTGGAAAGCCGGGATTCCCTGGATAGAGACGTCTTTGATCTCATATTCCCCAGGGCCGTCGATGAGAAAGGGTGATCCTTGGACGGCTTTGACATTATTGTGATCACTGTGGTCATGGGTAATCAAAAGGATATCGGCCGAAACCTGCGGCACCCTCAAACCCAGGTTTTCGGAGAAAGGATCAATCGCCAAAGAAACCGAAACGTCTTTCAGCGGGACGGTGAGAATTTGAAAAAAGGATTGACCGCGCCAAATGATTTGCATCGAGGATAACTAAAAACGGATTAAAACTGGTTCTTAAACATTTTACCAAAAAACCCCTGGGTCGACAACTCTTGAAAAAAACTGCCGGGTATGATATCTTTAAAAATACGCTATCGACAAATTGTATCGCTCCAAACCGATGAATAAGATGGAAGAGATCGTCAAAGATAAGGGCGAGTTGCTCAAACCACCCCGGGTCGGGGAGATTGTCCGGGGCCGGATCATTGGTCGCGGCCGATCTTCGGTTTTCGTCGATCTGGGCAACTGGGGAACCGGCATCATTTATGGAAGGGAATTTCTCCAGGCCAAAGACATTCTAAAAAAGGCTAAAGAGGGAGATGAGCTTTTTACCAAGATTGTCGACCTGGAAAATGAAGAGGGCTTTATCGAGGTTTCGGCTCTGGAAGCGGACCGCGAGATCTCCTGGTTAAAGCTGAAAGAAAAAAGAGACACCGCCGAAAACATTCCCGTCAAGATCCTCGGCGCCAACAAGGGAGGCTTGCTGGCGACGGTCATGGGGGTCAACGCCTTTCTGCCCGTCTCTCAACTGAGCTCAACGAATTATCCTCGGGTCGAGGACGGCGACGGCCTAAAGATTTTAAAAGAATTACAGAAATTCATCGGCCAGGAAATGGAAGTCAAAATTCTCGACCTTGACCCGCGGGGAGAAAAACTGATCCTTTCGGAAAAAATCAAAGAAACGGAAAAAATCAAAGAAATCCTCAAAAATTACGAGGTCGGGAACATCGTCGAGGGTGAGATCACCGGGGTGGTTGATTTCGGCGCCTTCGTCAAATTCGGTCCGGAGAATCTCGAAGGGCTCATCCACATCTCCGAGCTCGACTGGCAACTAATTGAAAATCCGGGCGACGTGGTCCGGGTCGGAGAAAAGGTTAATCTGAAAATCATCGATATCAGCAACGGCAAAGTTTCCTTATCCCTGCGGGCCCTGAAGGAAGATCCTTGGAAAAGCATTGAAAAAACCTTTGAAAAGGGTAAGGCTATCCGCGGCAAGGTCACCAAATTCAATCCCTTCGGCGCTTTCATCGAAGCCGCCCCGAAGATCCAGGGATTGTGTCACATTTCCGAATTCGGCAACAAGACAAGGATGGAAGAAGTGCTCCAGATCGGATCTGATTATGATTTTGAGGTCCTCTTGCTAGATATTAAAGAACATCGCCTTCTCTTGAAATTAAAATCCGTGACGGCCTAGCTGGCGTCGTCAGGTAACTACATCACCCTGCTCGCTCTAAGCGAGCAGAGTTATTTAACAACGAAAAATTAAATTTCTTGTGATCGGGCTCAGTTTCTGTTAAAATTAAGCTGATTAAGCTTGATTTCTATCAAAATTGACCTGAAAAACCATGGCTCAATTGCTGAAAAACTTCATCTTTGTCGTCTTAATCTTCCTGGTGATTTCGGCGATTTTTGCTTCGCTCTGGCAACCTAAAAGCGCCCCTTCAGAATTATCCCTATCTCAATTGGTTTCACGAATCAATCAGGATAAAGTTAAAAAGATCTTAATCCAGGGCAATGATCTACAGGTTATTCTCTCAGACGATCAAAAAGCCTCTTCCCGGAAAGAACCGGAGGCGGCTCTTTCGCAAACCCTGGTCAACTACGGCGTCGATAAGGAAAAACTACAACTCGTTGAAATTGAGGTTAAAAAAGAAAGTGGGACCATTCTGGTCGTCGGGCAGATCCTGTCTTTTGTCCTGCCCTTACTTCTCTTTGTTGTTTTCTTCTGGTTTATGTTCCGTCAGGCCAAAGTTGGCGCCACTCAAGCTTTCGACTTTACCAAAGCCAAAGCCCGACTCTTTGGCGCCGAGGGCCACCCCCAAGAAAAGATCACCTTCAAGGATGTGGCCGGTCTCAAAGAGGCCAAAGAAGAGTTAAAAGAAGTGGTTGATTTTCTGAAAAACCCGAAGAAGTTTTTGAATATGGGCGCCAAGATCCCCCGCGGAGTGCTCTTACTGGGTCCGGCCGGAGTCGGCAAGACTCTTTTGGCTCGGGCTATTGCCGGCGAAAGCAACGTTCCCTTCTTCCATTCTTCCGGATCTTCTTTTGTCGAACTCTTCGTCGGCGTCGGATCGGCGCGCATCCGAGATCTTTTTGCCCTAGCGAAAAAACATGTGCCGAGCATCATTTTCTTGGACGAGCTGGACGCCATTGGTAAAAGCCGGGGCGCGGGCCTGGGCGGATCGCACGACGAAAGAGAGCAAACCCTGAATCAGCTCTTGGTGGAAATGGACGGCTTTGAGAGAGAAACCAACGTCATCGTCGTCGCCGCGACCAACCGCGCCGATGTCCTGGATTCGGCCCTGTTGCGACCGGGGCGTTTCGACCGCCGGATCATCCTTGACTTACCAGACATCAACGACCGAGAAGAAATTCTCAAAATCCATGCCCGCGGCAAGCCTTTGAGCGCCAATCTCGACCTGAGAGAGGTGGCGGAAAGAACGCCGGGCTTCTCGGGAGCCGACCTGGCCAACGTGGCTAATGAAGCGGCCATTCTGGCCGCCCGGAAAAACAAAACCCAAATTTCCCAGGATGATTTCCTGGAATCGATCGAAAAAGTCCTCTTGGGTCCGGAAAGAAAAAGCCACATCCTCTCTAAAAAAGAGAAGGAGATTACCGCCTTTCACGAGGTCGGTCACGCCCTAGTCGCCGCTTTCTCTCCGGGCGTTGAGCCGGTCAGAAAGATTTCCATCATCGCCCGGGGCATGGCGGCCGGCTACACTCTGAAGATGCCGTCGGAAGAAAGGAAAATCCGGAGCAAAAGCGAGTTTCTGGCCGAAATCGCCGTTTCCTTGGGCGGCTATTGCGCCGAAAAGATAAAGTTCGGCGAGATCACCACCGGCGCCTCAAACGACCTCGAAAAAGCTTCCACCCTGGCCCGAAAACTCGTCAAGGAATATGGCATGTCTTCTCTGGGACCGATTAATTTCCGCGACAATGAAAATGACCTCTTCTGGCCCCAAGAAATTTCCGGCCAAAGACCCTACTCCGAAGAAACGGCGGTCCTGATTGACAAAGAGGTAGAAAAGTTCATTAATCAAGCCAGGCAGAGCGCCGAAAAGACCCTCGGTCGCCGCCAGAAGCTGATGGAAAAGGTGGCTCGGGTCTTGATTGAAAAAGAAATTATCGAAAGGCGAGAGTTTGAAGAATTGATTCGGCTCCGACCCGAAGAGGAAGGAAAAGGCCGGCCGAAGCTTCGGAGCAAAAGCACCAATTTAAAAATAAAGGTAAAGCAAGTTTAGCTCCGCTAGGGCGGGGTAAAGGCCCTTTAACTAGGGCCCGTAGTTCATCGGTTAGAACAATTGTCTTATAAACAATAGGTAGAAGGTTCGACTCCTTCCGGGCCCACTAGTTAATCGGGATAGGTTCCTTGTAAATTCGTATCACTGATTGTATAATGTATACATGAAATCAAAGTGGTTCAAATTGAAAAACGAGGCAATCGAGTTGCGGAAAAAAGGATTTTCGATGAATATGATTGAACACAGATACGGAATAGCCCGCTCTACTCTTAGTAGTTGGTTCAAAAAGGTCAAGCTCACTCCAGCACAAAAGAAAAGACTACTGCAAAACTCAAACATCGCCCTAATTGCTGCGCGCCAAAAAGCCGTGCTTTGGCATCACTCTCAAAAGGAAAACAGGCTGAAAGAGGCAGAAGGTCAAGCGTTAAGAACCATAGGGACTATTGATATCGCGAACAAAGAAATTCTTGAACTGGCGCTAGCAATATTATATATGGGCGAAGGGACAAAAAAGAAAGTAGAAACGGCAATGGGCAGTTCGGATCCGTTGATACTAAAATTTTTTCTGGCCTCGCTGAAAACTCTTTACAATCTGGACATTAAGAAAATAAAATGTCAACTAAACTTAAGGGCTGATCAAAATCCTGAAAGAATGAAAAGATTTTGGGCCAAAGAATTAAAGCTTCCGTTTAATAACTTTGGTTATGTTTATCTGGACAAAAGGACTACTGGTTCAGAAACATATCCGCATTATAAAGGCGTTTGTCATGTTATTTGTGGAAACGTCGCCATCCAAAGAAAATTAGTATATATGAGTGAAATATTCTGTAAAAAAATTGTTGGAAAATACTTGGGCAGCTAGCTCAATGGCAGAGCATTTCTTCGACATAGAAAAGGCTACAGGTTCGAATCCTGTGCTGCCCACCAATATATGAAATTAATTTTAATCAAGGCATAAAATGAACAACAAAACCCAAATCTTTCTCAAGCCATATTTAAGGTCTGACCTGCCCGAGATCAAACCCGGTCAGCAGATTAGGGTTTCCCAGAAAATCAAAGAGGGCGACAAAGAAAAAACCTATGTTTTCGAAGGTATCGTTCTAGCCAGAAAGCACGGCCGCGAAGCCGGCGCCACCATCACCGTTCGCAGAGTAGCTTCGGGAGTCGGGACCGAGACTATCTTGCCGCTTCATTCTCCCCTCATCGAAAAGATTGAGATTCTGAGGCGGTCGAAGGTACGCCGAGCTAAGCTCTATTATCTCCGAACAGCCAGGGGCAAAAGATCTAAATTAAAAGAAAAGAGGGTTGTTTAATAAACATTAGGCCCAGGTGGCGGAATTGGTATACGCGTGCGTTCGAGGGGCGCATGCCGTAAGGCTTGCGGGTTCAAATCCCGCCCTGGGCACCATATGAACCAAAAAAGAAAAAAGATTCTTTTGAACCGCCTAGAGAAATATCTAGTTCAGCTGCAAGAAAATACCGACCGCTCCCAAAAAACGCTGCAATATTATGCCGAGCAGGCGCTTAGTAGTTGGTCAATCGCCGGAGAGAGAAAGCACGCGGAAACAGAATTAAAATTGACTCAGGACCTACTCGAAAAAGCACAGCTGATTCGTCGAGAGGTGGCGTCCTCGTCAGAAGCAAGCCTCGTCCGGGCTTTTCCTCCATGTTTCGTCGTCATAACGAGTACGATATATCGGACGTCTCCGCCCGCTATTGAACTCGAGGACAGTAAAAAGAAAGATGATCGGTTCTACTTCCTAGAAGCGGGGTCTCAGATTCCTGGCCTCAAGATGATCAGTTTGTCTTCACCCCTCGGCCAAGCCATTTTAAACAAGAGAATGGGTGAGCGTTTCTCGTGCGAAGTAGGGACGGCGACCATCTCGGGAACGATTAAGAGGATTGAGTGAATAGATTCGGACGGTTAGCTCAATGGCAGAGCACTGCGTTTACATCGCAGGGGTTATAGGTCCGAGTCCTATACCGTCCACCACTTACTGCCCGCCATTGAAAGAACAAAGCTTTTCCGTTAGAGTAGTACTATGCCGAGGTAGCCAAGGTGGTCACGGCGGATGTCTGAAAAACATCAGATCTCGGTTCGACTCCGAGCCTCGGCACCAATTTGTGCGGGGGTAGTTCAGCAGTAGAACGTCTCCTTGCCAAGGAGAAGGTCGCGGGTGCGAATCCCGTCCCCCGCTCAACGAAAAATTCCCTCAGCCGGCGTAAAATCCGGGTCCAGGGTCCAGCCATTGACAAGGACCTAAAATAGACGTAGGATGATTAAATCCCCCTGTAGGGGGATTTAATATGGACCCTGATCGTAAACACGGCTTTTCCCCTTCGGGGAAGGCTAAAATCACTCTTTTGGGGGTTCTGATTGCCCTGCTTTCTCTGCCCGTTTTGCCGGTTTTTGCCCCCTCCAGCTCCTTGGCCGAGGCCGAAGGCAGCCCTGTTTTGGCAACCCCGACTCAGGTTGAAACTGCCCAGGCGCCTGTTATCCAAGAGAACTCCTTTTTGCCGAGCTCTGAACACTACCTGCCCAAGCCCGAAGCCACGGTTTTAGAGAAGATTGACGTCGTCGTCACGGCCTATTCCAGCTCTGTCTGGGAGACCGACGACACGCCCTACTTGACGGCTGCCAACACCCTGACCCGCGACGGCGTCGTCGCCAGCAATCTCTTGCCGTTTGGCACCAAAATCAGGATTCCCGAGCTATTCGGAGAAAAAACCTTTGTTATCGAAGACAGAATGAATAAGAGGGTCGGAGATTTTCAAATAGATATCTGGTTCCCCACCGCCTGGGAAGCAAAACAGTTTGGCGTCAAATACACCCATATCGAGACGATCAGATAGGCTCTCCGGGATAACGATAACCACCCCTTTAATGGGGTGGTTTTTCTTCAATAAGTATGTGCCCGGGGTGGGAATCGAACCCACAAGCCCTTACGGGCGCGTCATTTTAAGTGACGTGCGTGTACCTGTTTCGCCACCCGGGCAAATTAAACTTTGAGGCGCAGGTGGGATTCGCACCCACGTATAGTGGTTTTGCAGACCACCGCGTAGCTTCTTCGCCACTGCGCCAGGCTTTATTAATAAGCACTATTTATCTTCAGTTGTCCAATGCTTTTTCCAAGGATATAACTATATTTTGGAGAGATGTTCTTATAGAATTTGTATTTTCTATCGAGATAAAGCCCGTCCAAGTTCGCATTCCTATAAATAAAATTCAAAACTTTTAAACCTTCTTGAGTAAAGTAATCCAAACAATAACTATCGTGGCCCAAACGCACTGGCCTTTGCCTTATTGCAATGGCAGCTGACAGTCTCTCTGACAATTGTTCCAAAAAACGCTTACTCGCAGACGTGAAAACTACCCTGATCCACTTTTTCTTATTGAAAACTATAGAGCCGTCACCGTCGAAGTAACCTCTAATGAAATTACCAAGGTGTCCAGTGGACAAATCTTTTGGAAATGTAATAGTTTTTGATTTATGTGGCGTTAGGCTAATTTCTTCTAAATCTGCGTACATCCTCCGGCTGCCAATCCTCAAGCGAAAAAGCCCTGCATTTTCGTAAACCTTGCCGTTCCTGTGAGTAATCTTACGCGGAGGATAAAAATGAATGGGATGTTTAGAGCCCAACGCCGATTTTATCTTTTCTAAAACATCTATGTCTTTGCTCGAAAATTCGATATACTGCGCCCTTGAAGATTTTGCGTCAACTATACAGCCGTCGGCGTACAAAAATCCTAAAACATAGGCCATTTCTGGCGACCACTGCCGGAAAAAATCGGGTTTTACGCCATACCTATTTGAACCGCCTCGAGGATCGAAATACACATTTTTAGGCTAATTCTGACTGATCCTACTCTTATTCTAGCGATTTTTCCTCTTCTTTTCAACTGGAGCCCCCTTCACTTGTTCCAACAACTCCTCGACTCGGCCCGCCGCTGAAGTTTCTTTCTCTGGGCAAAAGATCAGGCGGGGGATGGGCCGCATCTCCAGCTTCTGGTTCAGTTTTTGCTGAAGAAAGTAAATCTGGGCTCCGAGAACCTTAAAAACGATTGGCGTCCGTTTTTCCGGAAAGACACTGATAAAAACCTTGGCGACGCTCAAATTGGGAGCCGTTTCCACCCGGGTGATGGTGACGAGGGCACCCTCGGGGAATTCAACTTCCCTCAAGAGGATCTGACCGAATTCGACCTGGATGATTTGGTTGAGTCTCGGTAAACGATTAGACATGTTCAGAGCTCGGCCCGGTGCCTTTCTTCTTCAAAGGCTTCGAGGATGTCTCCCGCCTCTATTTTGACCTCGCCTTCAAAAAGAATCCCGCACTCCCGGCCGCGACCAGACTGGAAAACCTCTTTCTTGTTTTCCTGCAAGGAAATGATCTTGCCCCGACCGAGAGGTATCTCGTTACGCGTGATGTCTAATTTCGCGCCCCTTTTGATTTCCCCCTCGATGACTTTGCCGCCGATAATCTGACGGTTTTTTTCTGTCCGGAAGATGGCCAAGACCTTCAATTTCCCCAGAATTTTTCTTTCCACCTCGGGTTGTAACAAGTTCTCCATGACCTGTCGAACGCCCTGGGCTAGGGCGTAGATAATGTCAAAAGACAAAACTCTGACCTTGGCCCTTTCTCTCGAAATGGTCGCGGTTGGATTAACTTTAACCCTAAATCCCAAAATGATGGCTTTGCTGGCTTCGGCCAATTTGACGTCGCTTTCGTTGATCTCGCCTACTTCTTTGCCTAGGATCCGCAGAGTGACCTTTTCTTGGGGCAAGCCGCTCAAAACCTCTTCGATCGCTTCCAGAGATCCAGAAACGTCGGCTTTCAGAATCAAGTTTAAAACTTTTTTGCCTTCTTCGATAAAGATGACTTGGCCCTCGCCGGATTTCTTTTCCTTTTTCTGCAGATAGGCCCGGGCTTCTTCCATGGTTGGAAAGACGCTGATTTTATCGCCCACTTGAGGGACTCCTTCCAGGCCCAGGACCACCACCGGCATCGAGGGCAAGGCAAGGAAAAGAGATTGGTGGCGAAAGTCCTCCATGTTTTTAATTTTGCCGCCAGCTGTAGTTGTGGCCATTATATCACCGACTTTTAAGCTTCCGTTTCGTAACAAGAGGGTAGCGAGCGGGCCCTTTAGGTTGTCCAGATAAGCTTCAATTACCACGCCCTCGGCCGGCTGATTCGGATCGCCCCGCAGATCTTCCATTTCGGCCATCAGGAGAACGAGCTCCAAAAGGCTGTCCAGGCCTTGGCCGGTTTTGGCCGAAACCTCCACAATCGGAACTTGACCACCCAAAGATTCGGCCGAGATGCCCTCTTTAAACAGTTGTTGTTTGATCCTTTCGGGATTGGCGCCGGGCAAATCTACCTTGTTCAGGGCGACGATCAGGCCGATACCCGACTTTTTGACGTGGCTGATGGCCTCTTTGGTCTGTGGCTGAACTCCGGCGAGGCTATCGACGACGAGGATGGCGATGTCGGCCACTTTGGCCCCTCGGGACCTCATGGCGGAAAAGGCTTCGTGGCCCGGCGTATCAATGAAAGTGATCTTTTTTTCGTTGAACTCCACTTCATAGGCGCCGACGTGCTGAGTGATGCCGCCCGATTCTTTTTCGGCCACATGGGTCTGGCGGATGGCGTCTAAAAGGCTGGTTTTGCCAGAATCGACGTGGCCCAAAACGACCACGATCGGTGGCCGCGGAGATGAATTCTGGTTCTCTTTTTTTCCTTCTTCAGGCATGGTTCTCAATCGCCTTTTTTAGAGACTCTTTTTCCTCTTCGGAAAGAGGATGGCTCGAACCGCCCTTTTCTATGGTTTTGGCGTAAACTCGATTTCCTTCACGGGAAAAAAGGGAAGAGATCAAAATGCCGTCGTCGTTCTCGTCCAATAAGGTTAGAGAAAAACTCTGGTCGGAGCCGACGCCGGGAAAGGGATTATATCTCAGAAAACCAATCTTTTTAAGGTGTCGCCGGCTTTCCTTCTTCAGGCCCTCCAATTCAGAAGAAACGTCCGACAGGCTCTTTTCCAAAACCTTCAGTTCCTTCAAAACCTCGCTGACGTTCTCCGGTTCTTTTTTGGTGCGTTTTAAAAATTCAAACATGAAAGTTAATCGTGAGCGGAAGAGGTGGGATTCGAACCCACGAGGGGATTGCTCCCCTACGGCTTTTCGAGAGCCGCGCTTTCGACCGCTCAGCCACTCTTCCCTTAGAGAGGTGGACCCGCGGGGAGTCGAACCCCGAATTCGACTATGCCATAGTCGCGTGTTGCCATTATACCACGGGCCCGGATTCAATAATTCATCAAAGCAAATTTTCCGCTTAATTTCAAGCGCAACCAGCTAAGAAAACAAAGTGCCCCCACCAGGATTCGAACCTGGATTTAGAGTTTAGGAAACTCCCGTTCTGTCCATTAGACTATGGGGGCCTATTTTAAAGTCAATCTAACACGATTGGAAATTGGCGACAAGGATATTTTCTGCTAAAATCTAGATATGCCAACTGATTTAGAAGTCATCCGGGCGATCAAAAAGGCTCTGCCCTCGGTGGTCAGCATCGTCGGCGACCAGCCGTTACCCCGAAAAAAGAAAGAGCCATCTCAATTTTGGGGATTGATCGAGGATAAGAAAACGCCTTTGGATTTTTCTTCGGAATTGAAAAAGAGGGGTCGCAAAGTCAGCTCGGGCTCCGGCTTTATCATCGAAGAGAGCGGCGTCATCGCCACCAACAGTCACCTCATTTCGCCCTTGGTGGAAGAGTATCGAGTCGTCCTCAACTCGGGCGATGAGTTCGAAGCCAAAATATTGGCCACCGATTTTCTCAACGACTTAGTTTTTTTAAAAGTCAGCCAAGCTAAGCAGCTTCCCGTCATCCAGTTGGGCGATTCTTCGAAATTAGAATTGGGCCAAACCGCCATTGCCATCGGTACGGCCCTGGGGGAATTCCAAAACTCGGTTTCGGTCGGCGTCGTCTCCGGCCTCAGCCGCTTCATTTCAGCCAAGAGCCTGATCTCGGGCCAAGTCTCCAAATTGAGAGGTTTGATCCAAACCGACGCGGCCATCAATCCGGGCAACTCGGGCGGACCACTAATTGATCTTTCGGGTCAAGTCATCGGCGTCAACACCGCTCTCGTTTTTGGGGCCGAAAACATCGGCTTTGCCATTCCCGCCAACCATCTCCGGGAGGATTTGGCCGAAGTTAAAAAGTACGGCCGCATTCGCCGCCCCTTCCTGGGCGTTCGTTACCTTTTATTGAATAAGCAGCTCCAGGAAAGAAATAAGCTGCCGGTCGACTATGGGGCCCTCGTTGTCTCGGAAGAGCTCCCCGGAGATCGGGCCATCATCGCCAATAGTCCAGCGGAAAAGGCCGGCCTGAAGGAATTCGACATTATCCTGGAGTGTCAAAACAAAAAGATTTCGGCCGAAAGGCCGCTCGAAGACATTCTGCGCCAGCTCAAAACCGGCCAGGAAATCCGTCTCAAGGTTCTGCGCGACAAAAAAGAACTACTGCTAAAAACAGCTTTGGCGGAAAAGAATTAGAGATCTCAACAAGAAGACAGCCCTCGGGCTGTTTTTTGTTGGGTGATCGACCGGATTTGAACCGGCAATCTCCGCGGCCACAGCGCGGCGCTTTAACCAGTTAAGCTACGACCACCATTTTAAACAGTTTTCCTTCCGTGAACCAAGTAATGGCAATTCCGACAAAGCCACTCAAGGTTATTTATCTTGTTATTAGTCCGATCGTAATCAATATGATGAGTGAGAAGAACACGAATAT
>JACQQI010000016.1 GCA_016207115.1 Candidatus Nealsoniibacteriota bacterium | reverse complement strand
TAAAAGGATAAATCTTCTTTTTGCTTAATATTCAACTTTTCAATTTCTCCTATACACCAATTAGAATTCCAAATCGCAAGCATGCTTTCCCATGGATTTTCAATTTTATAGTGGTGAGAAGATGGATTCCTATATGCTTGATATAGTGCAGATAATTTTGCTGCTAATTTTTTCCTAGACCAATCTTCTAAATTAGGGTCTGCGTATCCGTAGAATAAGATTCCGTTTTTCCTTAATGCGGCGGCGATTAATTCTTCTCCATCTTTACTTTTTAATTCTTCAAATTTATTCCTTAGCATGGCAAAAGGTAATTCGGCCGCATTTCTTGTAGCATCCCCAAAAGCTCCCTGAAGCATTAGTGAACTAACTTTCTCTCTTAATATAAGATTGGTCAGATAAATTTTTGAAGATAAATACCAAAAGAAGTCCCACTCTAGTTGTGCTTTTTCGTCAACCGTCAAAGTATTGTTATCTATGACCTGTAAAGGAAACCCTCCTAGGAAAAGGCCTTCCGTGCTAAGCGACGCATTAATAATCCCGTAAACTCTTAATATCTCTGGCTCTTCCCCTGGGAAATAATACTTAGGGTCTAATAACTGGTTGAATACCTTAATAAAAATATTAGGATCTTTTTTGTTCCAAATCTTTAAAATTTCCTTAACAACATTTTCTCTTGAAAGAGCATACCTTTTATCTGTGGGGGTTTCTTTTACTTCATGGATAAAATTGGTAACTCCAGTCTCCGATCCTGGAATTAATGGATCAATATTCTTCAGAAACGAAAGGAGATTTGGCCAAGTTCTATATCCCCCTATCGGTCTATCTGGATGACAAGCTGGCATACTAAAAGCACTGGGGGATACAGCTATTAACTCTGATATCTTACTAATCGTTAAATCTGAAATTTGTTTCATAATGAGCAATAGATCTAACAGAACTTGGTTCGCACTCGATAATGCGGCAGATGCGAGCGGGTGGGATTCGAACCGAAAATGTGAGGCATTCGGGTCTGCACGATAATAAATTGTCCTGGCGGAAGGGGTGGGATTCGAACCCACGAGCCCCCGTTAGGGAGCATAGCGCTCCAGGCTATTCCGTTAGGCCGCTCCGGCACCCTTCCGTTTTTCGTTATCTTTGATGGCGGGCAGGATTGCCTGATATATCGCTTCGCGTTATTAACCAATTGGAGAAAAAATTGGTAACTACGGAATCAACTCGGCCGAGATAAGAGGCGGCGACAACATCGCGGAGATAACGCCAATTCAACGACTGCTCTTGCCAACGGGCATCATCGAGGATCAAATCAATCAAGTCAAGGGCGCGCTCGCCGGCTTGTTTGGCCATTCGGTCTTCGGCGCCATAGCGATTGATCGCCGCAGAAACGCGCGCCAATTCCGCCGCCAAGTTCAAAAGCTGTTCTTTTTGGGTCATTTCCCGCCACTTCTCCGAAGAAATTTTATGGCTCGAGAGTTTCATCATCGGCTAACAAAAGTTTCTCTATGATTTGTTTCAGTCGCTGGCGAATCTCTAAATCCTGAATTTCCATCTGCCGGTTATTTAAAGCCGGCTTGATGTTTATCAGGGCGATGTATTCTATCCGCCGGTCGCCCTTTTCAAAAGGATGAAAATTAACGCCCCAGATGTTTTGCGCCTCCGATTTCTCTTCCCGGACCAGCAAATCCTGATCCTCGGAATGCCATTCTCCGCCCGCGGCCAAAATTTCTTTCTCAACGTCAACGGCCACCTTGAGAAGCGTCCCGAAGCCTTCGCCGGCGATTCTTTTCAATTCTTCAGGGGAAATTTTTTCTTTGACGATTTGACTCATGCTTCGGCTTCGTTTTTCGTTTCCCTTTTGATGGTCGACCAGTGATAGAGATAAAGCGGCAAACCCACCAGGATGAAGGCCAGAGATTGGGCCAGGTCGCGATCTCTCTGCTGGGCCCGATAATCCATTCGAGCCACTGTTTCCTGCCAGTTCCGGTAATCTTTCAGCCAGCTGTCAATCTGTTCTTTCTCATCGGCGGTCAAGTCGCACTTCTCCTGACACTTTTCGATGGTCGAAACCAGATCTTCTTCCGAGACGTCTTTGCCCGGAAACAAGGAAATCATCGGCGGCTGTTTCATATAATTCAATTCCTGATCGGCCCGGGTGAAAATAAAGGTTTTCAGGACCAGGTCCGTCAGCCTCACCGTGCCGATGGCCATTAGGACCAAGCCGATGAGGGCGAAGAGATAAAGATAGATGGTGCGAATCAATGGTTGTTTCATAGCACGAAGTGATATATCGTACTCGTTATGGGTTTAAACGCTCATGTCGCGCAGGGCTTTAATGCGATCGTCGATCGATGGATGGGTGGAAAAGAGTCCGACCAGCCAGCTCGCCGCGGCCCTCCCCCGCAAAGGATTGACGATGTAGAGGTGGGCCGTGCCGGGATTGGCCACTTTCAGGGGCGCGCGGTCCAAGCTGATCTTGGCCAAGGCTCGGGCCAGGCCTTCCGGATAACGCGTCAGCAAGGCCGAGGAAGCGTCGGCCAAAAACTCCCTTTTCCGGGAAATGGCCATCTGAATCAAGAACGCCGCCAAGGGAGCCAGGAGGGCGGCCACCAGAGCGAGAACCGTCAGAAGAGCGCCGGCCTTGTTGTCATCGTCGCTCCTTCGCCAATCCATCCGGAAAAAGAGATTGGACAGGTTGGAAACCAGGCCGGCCAGGACGACGACGACCGTCATCAAAAGGCTGTCGCGGTTGCCGATGTGAGACAATTCGTGGGCCAGAACGCCTTCCAGCTCCGGTTTTTCCAGCTTCTCCAAAAGCCCCCGCGTCACGACGATGACCCCGTGCTGGGGATCCCGACCCGTGGCAAAGGCGTTGGGTTGAGCTTCCTCCAGAAGATAGAATTTGGGTTGCGGCAAGCCGGAAGCAATGCATAAGTTTTCCAGCAAGTGATAGAGTTCCGGGTTTTTAGCGTGGTCAATCTCCTGAGCGTGGGTCAGGGCCAAAACAATCTTGTCCGAATACCAGTAGCTGACCAGGCTGGTCAACAGGCTAAAAACCGTGGCCAAAACCAGGATGGTCTGGTTATTAAAAACATAACTGAAAAGCCAGCCCAAACCGATGATCAAAAGCAAAAAAGATCCCAGCAACAACCAGGTCTTGCGGACGTTGGAAGAGGCTTGGGTGTAGATGGTCATCTCAAAATTTTACGCTGACGGGTTGTTTCTCGGCTTCGCTGGTCGTTTCAAAGAATTCCGGCGCTTTAAAGCCGAAGACTTGAGCCACGAAATTGGAGGGGAAAGTCTGCACGGCGATGCTCAGGTCGCGGACGTTGCTGTTGTAGAACCTCCTCGCCGCCTGGATCTTGTCTTCGGTGTCGGTCAGCTCGTTCTGCAGGGCCAGAAAGTTCTGGGCCGCCTGCAGCTGAGGATAGTTCTCGGCCACGGCAAAAAGGCTTTTCAACGTCTGGGAAAGCGCGTTCTCGGCTTGGGCTTTATCGGTCATGGTTTTGGCTCCCATGGCCTCTGCCCGGGCCTGCGTCACTTTCTCAAAAACGCCGGATTCGTGAGCCGCGTAGCCCTTGACCGTCTCGACCAGGTTGGGAATCAGGTCGTAGCGTCTCTTTAATTGGACTTCGATGTCGGACCAGGCTTCTTTCGCCCGCTGGCTCAAGGCGACCAGGCGGTTATAGGTCAGGACCAGCCAGACTAAAACGCCGACCACGACGAGGAAAAAAAGTTGAAATGGTAACATAGTTTAAAAAGAGTTTAAAAAACAAGGAAGCGACCTTTGGTGTCGTTTTTATTCTATCAGAAAGATCGATTTTGGCAACCGAAAAAGGATGCCTCTCGACATCCTTCTCGGTCAGTCTTCTTTGAATTTAATAGTCCTCTTCCATTCCACCCATTCCGCCCATGCCGCCAGCCATGCCTGGCCGCCCCTTTTCTTCTTTGCGCTCAGTCACCGTGGCTTCGGTCGTAATGAGGGTGCCGGCGGCCGAAACGGCATTTTCCAGGGCGACACGCACCACCTTGGTCGGGTCGGTCACTCCCCCGGCCATCAGATCTTCGTATTCCATCGTGGCCGCGTTGAAACCGAAACTGCCCTCGTGCTTTTTCACCTCTTCGCAGACGACCGAACCGTCAACGCCGGCGTTCTGCGCCAGCTGGCGAATGGGATATTCCAGGGCTTTTTTCAAGATGTTGGCGCCAGTTTTCTCGTCTCCTTCAAGATTCAAGCCATCCAAAGCCGCCATCGTCCTCAGGAGCGCCACCTCTCCGCCCGGCACGATGCCTTCTTCGATGGCCGCGCGGGCGGCGTTCAGAGCGTCTTCGGTCTTGTGCTGCTTGCCCTTCTGCTCGACTTCCGTGGGCGCACCCACTTTGATGACGGCCACGCCCCCGGCCAGTTTCGCCAGCCTCTCCTGCAATTTTTCCTTGTCAAAATCGGAAGTCGTCGTCTTCAATTCATTCCGGATCTGCTTAATCCTCCCCTCAATCTGCTCTTTTTCTCCCCTGCCTTCGATGATCGTCGTCTTTTCCTTGTCGGCGACCACCTTTCTCGCCTGGCCCAACATCTTCAACTCGACGTTCTCGGGCTTGACGCCCAACTCTTCGGCGATGACCTGGCCGCCGCAGACGGCGGCGATGTCGCCGAGCATTTCTTTCTTGCGGTCGCCAAAGCCCGGCGCCTTGATGGCCAGACAATTAAAGTTTCCCCGCAGCTTATTGACGACGATGGTCGCCAAAGCGTCGCCCTCCAGTTCGTCGGCGATGATGACCAGATTTTTCTTGCCGGTCTGAGCCACTTTTTCCATGACGGGCAGGATTTCCGACAGACTGGAAATTTTCTTTTCGGTGATCAAAATGTAGGGATCTTCGAGCTCGGCGATCATCCTTTCGACGTTGGTCACCATGTAGGCGGAGATGTAACCCTTGTCGAATTGCAGGCCCTTGACGACTTCCTTCTCCAGGCCGAGCTTTTGCGATTCTTCCACCGTGACGACGCCGTCTTTGCCCACTTCCTCGATGACGTCGGCGATCAGGTTGCCGATCTCCGGGTCGCCGGCGGAAATGGTCGCCACCTGGCTGATTTCGGCTCGGCCCGTCACGGCTCGGGTCATTTTCTTTAAGCTCTCAATGACTTTCTGGCTGGCTTTCTCGAGGCCTCTTCGCAGCGCCATGGGATCGGCTCCCGCGGCCACGTTCTTCAAACCCTGCTCGACGATGGCCTGGGCCAGGATGACGGCCGTCGTCGTGCCGTCACCGACCACTTCGTTGGTCTTTTCGGCTACCTCTTTGACGATTTCGGCGCCCAGGTTTTCGGTCTTGTCTTCTAATTCAATCTCTTTGGCCACGGTCACGCCGTCATTGGTGATGGTCGGCACGCCAAAGCCCTTGTCCAAGAC
>JACQQI010000015.1 GCA_016207115.1 Candidatus Nealsoniibacteriota bacterium | reverse complement strand
GCTTATATATCGTACTCGCTATGGCTGGGAAAAAAATCGCTTTGATCATTGCTTTTCGCGACTTCCGCGACGAAGAGTACCTGGAGCCAAAAAAGATCTTTGAGAAGGCGGGTTTTGAAACGACTACCTTTAGCGAAAAAACCGGGTTGGCTCTCGGCGCCTACGGCCTCGAGGTTGAGGTGGACCTCCTTCTTTCTGACTTGAGGGTTCACGATTTCGACGCCGTCGTCTTTGTCGGCGGATCGGGTGCCGCCCGCTACTTCCAGAATCCTCACGCCCACCGCGTCGCGCTCCAAACGGTTCTGGAAAACAAAGTCTTGGGAGCCATTTGCATCGCCCCGGCCATTTTGGCTCTAGCCGGAGTCTTAAAAAACAAAAAGGCGACGGTCTGGTCTTCGAATATGGACAAAAGCTTCATCGAAACCCTCAAAAAAGAGGGTGCGATTTATTCTTCGGAACCGGTTGTCGCCGACGAACAAGCCGTCACCGCCTCCGGCCCCGAAGCCGCCCCAGACTTTGCCCAAGCTATCATTGACAAGCTAAAATGACTTTGCTACACTGGTTTCAGTCACCGTAGACAGCGGGTTGTCCTGAGGACATAAATCCCGCCGAGGTCGATCCCCATCTTAGGGTTGGGAAATCTGTCTGCGGTCAAATCCGCAGTTTTTTTATCCTGCACTCCGATGCCAAAATCTAGAAATCAAAAACAAAAAACCGTCGTCGAGTTGAAAGAAAACCTGGAAAAGGCCAAATCGATCGTCTTCGCCGACATTCAAGGGCTCAAGGCCAAGGATCTGGTCGCTTTGCGCCGCCAAGTCAAAAAAGCCCAGGCCAATTTGAAAGTGGCCAAAAAGACTCTGATCGACCTGGCTTTGAAAGAGACCAGTCGAACAAAAGGAAAATCTCTGAAAGCCAAGGAAATGTCGGGAGAGGTGGCCGTTCTTTTCGCCCTCGAAGACCCGATCAAGGCGTTAAAATCCCTCTATGAATTTTCCAAAACGCACGAAAACTTGAAATTCATCGTGGGCGTCTTTGACGGTCTCTTGGTGGAAAAGGACGGGCTGCTGTCGTTGGCTCAGCTGCCGTCTAAAGAAGAATTATTGGCGAAGCTCGTGGGCAGCTTGAATAGTCCCGTGTCGGGCCTGCTCAACGTTTTCCAGGGGAATATCAAAGGTCTGGTTTTCGTTCTGAGTTCAATAGCGGGCAAAAAGCCCGATAAGTCGTGATCGTTATTAAAAAGTAACAAAACATCTTCAATAATATGGCTGAAGAAGAAAAAATTGAGGTTCCGGCGAAATTCAAGGATCTGGTCGAAAAGATCGAAGGACTTTCCGTCTTAGATCTTGCCGAACTGGTCAAGGTTCTCGAAAAGAAATTTGGCGTTTCCGCCCAAGCCCCGGTCATGGCCATGCCCGCAGCCGGAGCCGCTCCGGCGGCGGCCGCCGAAGAGAAAAGCGTCTACAATATTGAGTTAAAATCGGTCGGCGAAAAGAAAATCGAGGTCATCAAGGCGGTCCGAGACGTGACCGAAAAAGGCCTGAAGGAAGCTAAAGACCTGGTTGAAGCGGCTATGTTGGCACCGCAGATGGTCAAAGAGAACGTCAAAAAAGAAGAGGCTCAGGAGATCAAGAAGAAATTCGAAGCCGCCGGCGCCCAGGTCGAACTGAAGTAACAAATCAGCCTCGCGAGGGCGAGGTGAAAAACAAAGACCGGCCGATGAATGGCTGGTTTTTGTTTTCTAGGGAGAAAGATTGACCCGGTAAACGGTTGAACCACTGAGGAGATAGAGGGATTTTCCGTCCTCGGAGAAAGCCGCGTCTTTCAAGCTGAGAAATTTCTGGCTCTGAAACTGCTGGACTAAAGATCCTGATCGATCGATCAGAATGACCCGGCCCTGAGACGGCTCTAGAATGGCGAATCCGAGAAAGGGAGGCCAAACGACTAATTTCGTCAATCTCTTAGGGAAAGGGAAAACGGATAAATCCATGGCCTTCTTCAGCCGACCAGCCTGATATTCCCAAAGAGAATCGTCTTCGGTCAGAACGAAGACTGAACCGCTGACGACCATCGATTTAGCTTCCAGGGGTTTTTTTTCTCCGGCCTGAATCCATGATTGAGGTTGTTCCCGGTTGATGGTCAGGGGATACTGATATTTGAAAATCTTGCCCGTGTCCTTCTCCAGGAAATAGAAGCTCTTTTTGTAGGAGGAAAAGTCGACAAAACTCGTTTTGGCGTCGGGTAACTTCAAAGAAAGGGCGGGTTGAAGTGTTTCGGCAGAAAAGATGGAAATCTCGTTTGGCTTAGTGAAGAAAACAACTTCGTCGTCAGTCGTCGTCGCCAAGCTAAATCCTTTGCCGGCCAGGATCTTTTCCAGCTGATTATCCTCGGTTAGCCGCGCCAGTTCTTTTTCGTAAGGACTGAAAAAGTAGAGGGTTTTCCCCAAAACGATCAGGTGCTGGGGAAGAAAGTTTTGGCTTTCGAAGGAGAAAAGAACCTCGGGATCCGGCAACTCTTCGAGATGACTCAAGCCCGTTAGGTCTTTTTCAATCAGTTTTTTCAGAACCAGCGCCTCTTTTCCGACCGGACTCGCTCCTTGACTCAAGGGCAGGACTTCTTGGAAAGCCTCTCGAAGAAGGCGGTTGGCTCTTTCGCCTTGGTTCAAATCCAGGTAACCCTGAACTTTGATCACTTTCTCCTGAACGCCGATCAAGCGTTCGCGAAAGTCACGGGCCCTCATCTCGGCTTCTCTCTGACTGAAGAAAAACCCCAGAATCAGGAAGGAGATCATGACGAAAATCAAAAAGAGGTTCTTTCTGGCTGTTTTGTCTTCCCAATCCAGGGACGGTTTAAGGCGAGAGAGGCCCAGTTTTTTCGGAAAGCTAAATTCGCTTAATCGAGGAGGATTGATCTGGGGCCAATGCCAATGTTGCCAAAATTTCAACTCAGAAAAAGATGAGCCAGACCGGGAGAGAACTTTTCTCCAGAAAGGCTTGGCTAAGAGATGTCGGAACGGAGAAAGTACTTCTTTCAAAGAAAGGGGAGCGGCCATTCTCTTGAAGGTCAAGTCGCTTTTAGGAGAAGTCTCTTTGGTCAAAAAAAGGAGGAAGCAAAGGCCCCGCAGGCCGGAGAATTCCTTCTCTTTGTTGTTAAAGAGTTCTTTCAGGCTTCTTTGATCTTGAGCCGCGGCGATTTTCTCCAGCAAAGCCGTCTGACTGAAGAACTCAAAAATCCCTTCGGTCAAAATGATAATCTTGTCGTTTTCTAAAAACTTGCCCCCGATGATGTTGGTGAAGATCTTCAACGGGTAAGGTTCGAATTCCTCGATTTCCAGGGTCTTGCCGATGTCGGTGATGTGTCCGGGCCGCAAAAGAAGAATCTTGATTTTCCCATCCTTGCTGAAAGTCAAGTCGAGATCCTTTAGGCTGATGACCGCCAAAGAAAGATTGCCGAGCCAATTGACGTTGCCCGTTTTAGCTTTCTCCGAAAGAAAGTCGTTGGCTTTTTTCAGGGCTTTCTTCAGAGCGCTTTCGCCCGAAGAGCCGGAGTAGTATTCCCGCTTGAGAAGGAAAGCCAGGTTGTTGAGAAGGCGGACGTCCTGCGGCAAGGCGTTCTGGAGTTCGCCGATGATGTAGAGGCTGCCGAGTTTCTGTTCCGAAGGACGCGTCGAGGGCTCATAGCAAAAGCTGTCGAAGATAGAATCGGTTTTACCCCCGGGATTAAAATGAAACTCGAAGATTTTCATTCGTTAATCATAACTCAAAAAAGAGTATTTGCGTAGACTGGACAATCTCGTTTCTAAAAGGTAAAACCGAAGATAGCAAAGGGCACTTAGCTCAGCGGTAGAGCGCTGCACTCACATTGCAGAGGCCACAGGTCCGATCCCTGTAGTGCCCACCGATCAAAGAGGAGGAACAGAACCTTCACACATTCCCGAGGGTAGCGGGAGAAAGGAGAGAAGCCAATGGACGGAACCCTAGCTGCGCTCAGCGCCCTGGCAGCGGGCGGAGGCACTGCCGGAGAGCTTATCCAAGCCATCCATGGACAAGCAGCCCTTCTGGTAGATGGTCGTTCGCTGCAGGATGATCAACTTAGTTCAATCCTCTGGCACCTCAGCCGGCACATACTCACCGGAACCCGGGCCGAGGTATTCGAAACCAGGGTATTTAACATGACCGACGACAAAGTCGGCACAGCCCTATCCCGGATTCGCGCCACCGGCGATCACCGCCAGTGGCAAGAAATCGAGGCATGGGCGAAAACCACCGAATTGGCATCCGCATAGCAAAGCGAAGAGAGGGGACTACCCACCCCTCTTTTTGGTTTCACGAAAGTACTATATAATGACTAAATGGTCGAAGCGACAGAGAAAAAGAATCTTCTGAGCCAGTGGCTTTCCTGGCAGTTTGTCGAAACGCCGCAAGGAATCTTACGGGGCTGGAAAAACATCCTGGTTTTCAATTTTGGATACTTTTCCGTTCCGCTCCTTTTTAAAACCTTTTTCGCCTATTGGCGCAACTACCAGTGGCGTTACCCGCGCGGCTTCGATATTTGGCAATACTTCGAAGTCTTTTTCTCGAACATGATTTCCCGCCTCTTGGGCGCTTTTGTCCGTGGCGTCATGATTCTGCTCGGCCTTTTGATAGAAGTCATCATCTTTTTTGTTGGCCTCTCTGTCCTGCTCGCCTGGTTCTTTCTGCCGGCCCTCGTTCTCTTGGGCCTGGGGCAGGGAATCCGACTTTTCTTTTAATGCCTTGTATGGAGAATTTTGACCTGAACAAAAGTGCGATCGTCGAGGCCGTCCGATTGGTCGGCGGTTCTGGTTTTCGGTTGACGTCTCTTTTCCGGAAAGTTTTCCAGCTGCTTTTTCTTCTCTTTTCCTCAATCTTTCTCTACGGATTCCTGACCAATGCCCTGGCAGTCGGATCTCTCTCGCGACTTTTGGGCGCCGGGATAATTTCTCTTTCTCTCTCGGCGATTTTCTGGCAACTCGATTTATTTGTGGAACTGAAGCTCAAGAAACCGAAGCTGAAAGTCGCTTTGCCCGAAGCTCTGGCCAATCCGGATAATTTTAACCCGGCGGATTTCTTGGGATTCGAAGCCGCGGTTGTCGTCGAAAGAGCCCTCCGGATCGCCCGAAAAAAGAAAGTTCACCTCAACACCGGCCTCATCCTTTTTTCGCTCATTTCCGACTCTTCCCCCTTGATCTCTTTTGTCTTGGCCCGGCTTTTGATCAACCGGGAAGAAATGCGGCCGACGGTGGAAAAGGACCTGGATTTACCCCGGCCCGATGAAGCCGCTGATCTGGCTAATCTCTGGC
>JACQQI010000004.1 GCA_016207115.1 Candidatus Nealsoniibacteriota bacterium | reverse complement strand
TCTTAAGGGGTTCGAGTTTTTGAAGAAAGAATAAAGATTCAATAAAAAACCTATCGAGCTTGCCGCCGACCGGTTTTTTTGATACGCCACCTCCAGAATCTTGACGGCGATTGTGCCGTCGGGCACTTTCGCCTCAACCTCCTCGCCGGATTTTTTCCTCCAGACGGCCCGACCGATGGGGGAAACGGACGAAAGGACGCCGTAATCGCCGATGTCGCCGCCGTCCTCTCGTTCGACGACGGCGTATTCCCGCTTCACCCCTTCGATCTGAAGGGAGACCAGGGAACCGTCGACGATGCTCTCCGAGGGTTGATATTTTTCCAGGGAGGAGAGGACGCGGCGGCAGCGCTGAAGAAAGCGCTGGTAGTCGTTGATGGCTCTTTCGATGTCGAGGTGGGTCTGCGAGTGCCAGGACGTGCGGGGGCCGTCGGCGCTGGCTTTATCTCGGGCCAGCTCCGTCAGCTTTTGTTCTGTTTCCTGAATGCTGGCTGTCACCAGGGAAACGACGGTCGAACGGCCGTTCATGACTCTGCCTCCTTCCTAGAATGAGCTGATTTTCTCCTTTTGTTTTAGCAAGATCGGCGCCGCTTGTCTATCGCTGAAGACGTGATTTCTTGGTAAAATGGTGGAATCGTCAAGATGAAAGGATTCACTCTCTCGGCGCTTCAAAAAAAAGTAGGATTGGTCATTTTAATACTCGGCCTTTGTCTGGCCGGTTTTCTCGTCATTCGTCCGGGCCGGGGTCGGGTTTGTTTCCGAGGGACTTGTTTTTCGATCGAGCTGGCTCGAACCGCGGCGGAGCAAGCGAAGGGGCTGATGTTCAGGAAAGAGCTGGGCCAAGACCAGGGCCTGCTTTTCGTCTTTGACCAGGAAAAGATCTTGCCCTTCTGGATGAAAAACACCCTGATTCCTCTGGACATAATCTGGATCAACCGAGAGCAGAAAGTCGTCTTTATTGAAGAAATGGCCCGGCCCTGCGTCCAGGATCCCTGTCCGCTCATCGACCCTAAAACCGAAGCCCGCTACGTCTGGGAAATCCCGGGCGGCCGCGCCCGGGCCGTCGGTTTAAAAGTGGGCGATCAATTAGAATTAAAATACTAACTCGAATGGACTCATCGGAAAAATTACCCCTTTTCCTTCTGATTCTCTGTTTGTCGCTGCTCAATAATCTGCTGATCCCTTTCGCCATCTATTTCCGCCAATTCGGCCGGAAGGGTTACCGCGGCCAAGGCGGCTGCAACGCCGGCGGCGTGATCATGGACGGAGTTTTGGCCGGCTTGATCAATCTTCTGGCCTTAAATCTCTTGTTCGAAATCGGGCCGCGTCTTCTGTTCCGGGATCTGGCGCTGGCTTTTTTGGTCGGCTTTCTCTCGATGGTTTCGGCCCACGTCTTCATGTCCCTCCGGCGCTGGGAAGTCTGGATCATGCCGCGCCCCGGCCGCTGGAACAAGGGCGGTTATTGGCACATGGTTTCCATGACGCTGCAGATGGGTTTTCTTTTTTATCCGGCTCTCCTTCTTTTCCAGGATCCTTTTCTGCTCGAAAGGGGGATGGTCCAACTTTCTTTGTTTCTCATTTTCCTTCTGGCGGGGCTTTTTCTCCTCTGCTTGCGCCGGGGAAAGAGGGATTGGCGGGTTGGTCGGTTTTGCCTCAGCGGCCAAGCGTGGTAAGGTGAAGTAATCGTTTAACCCTTTCGCTTTGCGGAAAGGTAAAGGTCGGCAAAATAACGTTCTTTTTACGATGCATGATTAGTTTCGTCATCAAAAAAGACGGCGCCCGGGAACCGTTTGATCCGGAGAAGATCAAGAGAGGAATTCGGGCGGCCACTCGCCAAGTTAACCTTCCCGAAGCCAGGACCGCCGCGGTGGTCGAGCAGGTTTTCGCCCAGGTCCTGCAGTTTTTTGGCGCGCGAGAAGAAGTTCCGACTCTCGAAATCCGGGATCAGATTCTCAATCAATTGGACGTGGTGGAGCCGAGAGCTTCTGCAGCCTGGCGGGAGCACGATCAGAAAAAGCACCAGGCTTGAGAGGCTGGCGCTTGGACTTTTAAAGCCGTTTTGGCTGAAGGTTTTTTATTACTAAAATTTATTCAATAGCGAATGAAATTCGATATATCGAGCGTTCCGTTCGCTATAATTAGAACAAAATGGACGACGCAAATCCTTCTCCTTTACCCCCGCCTTCACCCGAACCCAGGCCGCGGGTGGTGATCAAAAAACCGCCCTTGGTCTGGACGGAAACCCAGGACCTTTTGTCGAAAATTGAGAAAAAGCTCGGCGGCAAAGTCGTCAGCTATTACGTCGGGCCGGATTGGCAGATGGCTCAGGACGACGTCAAATATTTCTACTCTCATTTAAGGAATTTCGGCTGGCAGGAAAAGCTGTTTTTCATTCTCGTTTCCGGCGGCGGCAACGGCATGAGCGCCTGGCGCATCGCTTCCTTGCTGAGCAACTTTTGCGACGAGCTGGTCGTCGTCCTGCCCGAGCGGGCGGCTTCGGCGGCGACCATGCTGAGCCTGGCCGCCGACAAGATCATCATGACCCCCTTAGCTTATCTGACGGCGGTGGACACGAGCCTTTTTCATCCCCTGAATCCGAAGGATAACACCAACCGGCCGGTTTCGGTCGAGCTCGACGAGGTCCAGCGGGCCGTCAACATCCTGATCCAAAACCAAAAGCCGAAGAGCGACCGCTCCGAGGCCTACCGCAACATTTTTAACTATATCCATCCGGTGGCCTTCGGGGCTATGGAACGGAGCGCCAATCTTTCGGAGATGCTCTGCCGCGACATCCTGGAATTGAGGAAAAAGAACCCCCTCGACGAAAAAACCAAGAAAGCCGTCATCGAGAGATTGAATACGGGCTACCCGGCCCACGGCTATCCCATCCCCCGGCACCGGGCCCGGGAATTGGGTTTGTCCATAGCCTATTCCGACCAGGAATTGGACGGTCTTCTCTGGAGCCTCATTAATACCTACCGCTTCCTGACCGAGCCGGTCCGGACCGATTTGGGTCCCGCCTCGATCCACACGGAGACGATCGCCAAACTGATCGAGTCGGTCAATTCCCGTTTCATCCTCGACAACATCAACGAAAGAAGGCTGGATCCGATCATCAAGGGCTGGTCCACTTTTAAAGACGAATTCCGTTGGATCTCCCTTTTTGAGAAAGAAGAGGCGGGCCAGAAGAAAATCCTCCAGTCGTTCCTCGCTTTTTAGCCGACATGGATTCCCGGGAAGAAAAAGAGCTGGTCAAAAAAGCCCAGGCCGACCCCGAAGCTTTCGGCCGTCTTTACGACGAGTACTACCCGAAGATTTTTGGCTACGTCTTGAGGCGGACGGCGAGTTTGGAAATGACCCAGGACGTGGTCGCCGAGACTTTTCTCAAGGCTCTCAAAAATCTCCCGCGTTTCAAATGGATCGGGCTTTTCAAGAACAATTCTTCTTTTGGCGCCTGGCTCTATCGCATCGCCGCCAACGAGATCGTTAATTTCTGGCGCCAGAAAAAACCCAGCCTGCCGCTCGACGACGTCCGGGAGCCAGAGAGCGGAGGGAATCTTTTAGAAGAAATCTCTCTCGCCCAAGAAAAACTCGAGAGACACCAAGATTTCCTGGCGGTTCAGAGAGAAATACAATCCCTGCCGGAAAAATACCAAGCCGTCCTAACCCTGCGTTTTTTTGAGGAAAAACAGATCAAGGAAATTGCCGAAATTTTGGACAAGAACGAGGGGACGGTCAAATCCCTGCTCCACCGGGGATTAAAGAGACTGAGAGACCGGCTGCCACCCGCGGAACATTAAAACGTTTTACTTAAATGAGGGAAGAAGACTTGATACAAAGATTAAACAAGATCGAGCGGCCAGAAATTGAGTTGCCGGCACAGCGGCAGAAGCTGCGCCGGGTTTTGCTGCGCCAGTATGACCGGCCGCCGTCTTTTGGTTTGGCTTGGCCCGTTTTGCCCGTCGCCTTGGCTTTGGCTGTTTTCCTGGTCTGGGTTTTCCAGCCCTCGGTTTTCCCCCGGACCGACGTGGCTTTGGCCAAGGAAATCGCCCTGCAGGACGCTCGGGTCAGATCTTTGATTGACCGGGGAGCCATCATCAAAGAAACCGAGCTGGCCGATAACAAGGGCTATCTTCTGGTCCAGTTGGCCGAAAGCCGGCCGGCCGCGGCCGAGGGATCGGTGTTTTTCTCAATTAGAGAACAGGGCTCCCCGAGCTCGCTCGGTCCGACCCCCGCCGTCTTTCTGGTCGAAGTCGATTTCCGGGGGAAGAAAGTCTCCGATTTAAAAGAAGTCCCCAATCCGTTGTCTTCTTTCAGCCCGGCGGAAGAAGAAGTGATCAAGGCAATCAGCCAACAGAGCGACGTGGTCAAAAAGGAGGTTCCTTTTGAAGCCGAGATCAAGGAAATCCAGCCGATCCATTCTCAGCTGAAACTCGTCAAGAAGGGGAGCCGCGTTGAGGTCAAACCGGAAAAGGAGGCGGTCATCATCTATAAACAGGATAATAAGGAGTGGCAGGGCAAAATCAACTTAGGATCATCGCGGGTTGAAAAAATCGAGTTTCTGGGCGAGGGCGATCAGTAGTCGCAACTTTCGACCGGTCCCCAGCGTTATCCTATTAGAAGCGTCGAACAATAGATTATCAATAAATTAGTAATTAAAAAACAATCTTTATAACGGGCGGAGCCCGGTATATCGTAATCGCTATGAAGAAAATATTAATGGTTTCTCTTTTCTCTTTGCTTCTGGCCGGGGCCGCCGGGGCGCAGAGCGAAAACAAGATTTCTCTTGGGTCCAGAAGCGACGAAGTCAAAGCCATTCAAGAAGTCTTAAAAACCGATAAATCCATTTATCCTGAAGGTTTGACCACCGGCTATTTCGGTCAGGCGACCAAAAAAGCCGTGGCTCGAGTTCAAGCCAAATGCGGCTTACTACAAACGGGAGAGGTCAATGAGGATACAACCAAGTGCATCTTTCCGGTTAATTATCACCCTCTGGTGATTTCACCCAACGGCGGGGAAATTTGGGACAGGGGACAAATCCAGACGATCAAATGGAGCGTGGCTGTCCCATCGGCAACAGGGACGGAGACGAACAAGATGCCTTTTTGGTCGAGGGCGTCGATCGATCTCTTCCGAAGAAATACCTGCACGCCGACACAGGGAACAATCTGTACGACATGGACGACCGCCTTCGTCAAACACCTGGCTACCGTTGATTTGTTTGCGAGTTCATATTCCTGGAAAATTAGTTCGGATATCGCCAATGGTTCAGATTACGTTATTAGAGTAAGCGTTGGTGAAAATATCGTGCCTTTGTACAAGTACGAAAAAGAGGGCGGTTCGTTACAAACAACAGAGATTTGGCGAGAGGACGACAACTGGGACGAGAGCGACAACCCTTTTACCATCACGGGCAGCGTCGTGCCGCCGAGCAGAGATTTGAGCCAGGTGATCAAGATGCTCCAGGAGATGGCTGATCAGCTGGCCAAGGCGATCCAGCTTTTGCGAGAATTGAATCAAACCAACTGAGCTCTTTGAAATAAGGACCTCGTCTTCGACGAGAACCTTGTTTCTCGTTCTACTCGAAATTAAAAAAAGAAGACTTGACGCCGTGTCTAGCAGCCGATAAAATTAGCTATTGTCATGAAAGGGAGGGGCGAAAGGTCGTCAACAAGCTTAACAAGAAAAAAATGTCAAAGAAATCTTTTTTGTCCGTTGTCGCTAGTTCAATTTTGACCGGGGTCGTTGTCGCCGGCATTATCCTGGCCGCCGAGTCAACTTCTTTGCTGGTAACCGTAACTCCGGGAACGATCTCGGTGACGGTCAGCGCGGCTTCCTATGATTACGGCGCCATGCCTTTGGGATCGGCCAAATCCTCGAGTTCGTTTGTCGTGACCAACAACGGCAACGTCAACGAGAATTTTCTGATCAAGGGTTCGGACGCGACTTACACTGAAGCCTCGGGCGAGGCGACGAAGTGCGCCAGCACCGCAGCTCAGGATAACTGCAATTGGGCGTTGTCCAGCGCACCGGGAATCGACAGCTATCGCTATACTTTTACCCCGGCCGGTGGCGCCGAGACTAATCTGACGGCAGCCAACCAGACTTTGGCGAGCAACGTGGCGCCGAGCGCGGCCACCAGTTTTGCCTTGAAGTTCTACACGCCGACGACGGCGGGGGCCGAAACCGCTCTAGGTAAGCCTTATTCGACCAACGTGACTATCGCCGCGGTTTGGGCCGGGCAGTAGCCAGTTGGCTTCTCTGGACTATGTTTAAGCAAAGGAATTTTTTCAGGGAATTCCCAACGTTTTTTATTTCGAGCGTAGCGAGAAACAAAGTTCTCGCCAAAGGCAAGGTTTTTATTTGGACGCTGGTTTTTATCTCTTTACTTGGGCCGGCGGTTTCTTTCGCCAAGGTTGGCGTGGGCCTCAACTTTGGCCGGATCGTCGTCGATGAACCGTTAAAGCCCGGGACGACCTATGATCTGCCGACGATTGGGG
>JACQQI010000014.1 GCA_016207115.1 Candidatus Nealsoniibacteriota bacterium | reverse complement strand
GAATAGCTAAGGTGATACCGTGGGAAGTTATTTGCATAATGCGAATGACCCCGTAACGACTTCTCTGCATTAGCAGAGAGATGAATGTCCCTTCTGGAAAGTGTTTCCATAAAATTTATGACATTCATAATACGCCGGCCCCCGCCAAAGGCGGGGTGGAGATTTAGTCTGCGACATTGGAAACAATGGAAACAACGTGCGATGTCGGCTAATTAAGATTGGCCGCTGGATCGGCAACGATCCTGATTTTAAACTTGGCTTATAACGGTGGAACCCTATAATCTGAAACCCAGAATTATAGGGCCATACCGTGGGAAGTCACCGTTGCTTCGCAACGGTTGACCCCGTAACGACTGTCTTTGAAATAAAGACGATAGAAGCTGTTGGTTCTTCGGAATCAAATTTATGGCTTTTATAAAACGCCAAGCGCCTCACAAAAAAAATGTGAGGATGATGATATAGTCTACACCTTTAGTAATAGAGGAATAATGTGCATCACATCCTGGGGGTGAAGCAGCTCCCAAGGGTTGGACTGTTCGTCCATTAAAATGGTACGTGAGCTGGGTTCAAACCGTCGCGAGACAGGTTGGTCCCTATCTACCGTAGGCGTCGAGTCTTGAGAAGAGTCTCCGACAGTAAACGAAATTGCTGCTTCAGGGAGCAATCCCTGATGACAATCTGGCTTATAACGGTGGAGCCTTCACTGAATTTATGTGGCATTAAAGTTTTCTCCCTAGTAGGTCCAGCGAGAAAATGGTATAATTTGATTGAGGACCGCATAAATTCTTTAAGGTAATACCGTGGGAAGACGATCAAGAACTAAAGTAAAAGATTTGGCATACATTGCCGGATTCTTAGACGGAGATGGCAGTGTAATGATTCAATTAAAAAATCGAAGGAAAAATCCGCGCGGATGGCGCATCATGTTTACAATCTGTTTCTATCAAGATAGTAGACACGAAAAGCCACTGTTTTGGATGAGAAAAATCCTCGGCATCGGTTATATCTCTCGAAGAAAGGACGGTATAACGGAGCTGAGAATTAATGGTTACGACACAACACGAAAAATACTGAATAGTCTAGAACCATACCTTCGATTCAAAAAACAGCAAGTTGGTATATTACTTAAGATACTAACCATAATCGGCGATAAAAACTTCGTCGAGGTATCTAAAGCACGAAGACTGAGAATTGCTGACCTAATTTATAGGTCACGACAATTGACCTATCAATCAGGATGGAAGAAATTTTCCAAGTCTCAATCAGAATTAAGAACAATTCTGGGGTTTGATTAGTTTTTGTTCTGTCCCCGTAACGACTTTTCTTGACTGAGGTCAAGAAGGATGATGGAAAGTCCATCATAATATGCCGGCCACGCACAGACGATGTGCGCGGAAGATATAGTCTAAGCTTGTAGAAATACAAGAACCATTGACGAGAGGACCTCGGAGAACTGACCTCTGGTGTACCAGTTGTCCTGCCAAGGGCATAGCTGGGTAGCTACGTCGGGCACGGATAAGTGCTGAAAGCATCTAAGCACGAAGCCAACTTCAAGATTAAGACTCATTTGAGATCTCCCGCAGACCACGGGATTAATAGGCTGCAGGCGTAAGTGCGGCAACGCACTCAACCGAGCAGTACTAATCGATCAAAACCAACAATTTTCTTACCCTCTTTAGTTTCGCAAAACAAAAACCCTTTGCCGCCACAATAAGGGAGCTATGCTGGGAGTGCTCCACCTGATCCCATTCCGAACTCAGAAGTGAAATCTCCCAAGGCCGATGATAGTGATTTTTCGCGAAAGTAGGTAGCTCTCTTATCGTGGCGACAAGACCAAAAAAAAACAGCGCGGCTTTAGGCCGCGTTTTGGTTTGTTGTATAGCGATTACGATATATTGAGCTTCGCCCGCTATAAAAAAACTGGGTATGAGATTACTCATACCCTTAAGAAGGAAGATGTTGCGAAAGAGCTAAAATGGGGAGGACAGGTCGAGCTACTTACTGACGACTTGACCTCATGGCGCTCGGGGCGCCGGTGCGCGGGTAAACCCGCGAATGTGCTGGGCTTTGGCCAGCGAGATGCGAACGATCAACCGTCCTCCCCATCTACCTTTTAATTATCACAGATCAACATTTCTGTCAAGCCAGAAAAGAGATATAATGATGGGGTAATGACGACGATGACCAAATCCGGATTTCAATTCTCCAAGCTCCCTCGGGGAGCAAAGACCGTTCTTCTCCTGCTGGCGCTGGCGACGGTTTTATTGGCGATCAACCGCTTTGGCCTTGACGGGGGAATCAAGAACGTTTTTTTCTCGGTTTCCGCACCCCTGCAAACCACCCTCTGGGAACAGGGCCAGAAAGCTAATTTCCTCTGGGAAACAGTTTGGGAGATCGACAGGATGAAGGGTGAAAATGAAAGACTGGAGCGGAAAAATCAAGAACTGAATGCCGAGATTGCCCGGATCCGTAATCTAGAAACCGAAAACGAAGCCTTGAGAAAAGCCCTCAATTTAGAGTTAGAAAAAGACTTTCAGCTGCTGATGGCCGATGCCGTCAGCCAAGACTTTTTCTCTGACGCGATTTTGATCAATCGGGGATCGATCAACGGCGTTGTTGTGGGGTCGACCGTCCTCACGCCGGAAAAAGTCCTCGTCGGCTCCGTCCAGGAAGTCTTTCCCAATTTTTCTCGAGTTGGCTTGCTCTCCGACAAAAAAAGTTCGGTCAGCGCCCAGGTCCAAACCGAGAACGAAGAAATCACGGGCGTGGCCAGGGGTCGGGGGAATTTTGAGATTGTCTTCGATTTGGTTCCTCAAGACAAAAAAATCCAGGTCGGGGATCGCCTCGCCACAACGACTCTGGGCAACGTCTTCCCCAAGGGACTCTTGATTGGAGAAATAACCCGAGTTGATTATTCCGACGTTCGGCCTTTCCAAACAGCCCAAGTGAAACCCGCTCTCAATATCGACAACCTGAAAATCCTTTTCGTCGTCACTAGTTTGAAGCAGGCGCGATGAGCTCAAAAAAAATCATCATCTTTGGTTTAATCATCTACGGCCTGATTCTCTTTCAGTCCAGTTTTCTTGTCCCCTTTGTCTCTCTCCGGCGTCTACCAAGCCTGGCCATCATCTTTGTTTTGTTTTTAAATATCCGCGAGAAGCCCAGCGAGGGAACAGCGTCAATTTTGAGCTTTTTCACTGGTTTATTGCTCGACGCCTTCTCGTCGGGTCCTTTCGGTCTCTTCGCCTTGATCTTTCTCACGATCTCCGTGATCATCAAGTTCTTTTTAGGAAAATATATCCGCTGGGAGATGAATAAGGGATTGATTCTGTTGAAATAAGCAGGAGCTTGATTCTGTTGAAATGAAAAGAAAAACTTGGTTCAGAGAAAAATACGCCGTCAAAAGAACCGGGCAGGAACTCGAGCCTCAAGAAGTACTCCTGGATAGATTCGCCCAAAAAAGAGAAAAAGAGCTGGGAATCAAAGAAATGAAATTTGAGGTGCCGCCCTCGAGAAAAATTCTCTGGGGATTTTTGGTTTTTTCATTAATCAGTTTGAGTCTTCTCTGGCTGAAGACCTTCCAACTGACCGTCATCAATGGCCCCGCCCTGGCCGAAACGGCCTTCCGTAACGTCACCCGATTAACTCCCCTGAGGGCTGATCGGGGCATCATCTATGATCGTAATTCGCAGAAACTGGTCAGCAATCTGCCGAGCTTTGATTTAATGGTGGATAAGAGAGACTTGCCCCAGGATGAGAATCAAAAGAAGCGGGAAATCGATGCCGTGGCCGGATACATCAAAAAAGATCCGGTTCTCCTGCAGAAAGAGATTGAGGATTCGAAGGCAGAAGCCGTGATCGTTGAGGCGAACCTCGATCACGAAACCTTGGTCATCCTCGAGACCAAGCTCAATGATTTAGCCGGTTTCCAAATCGAGCAGAACACGGTCCGAAGCTATCCCGATGGACCACTCTTCTCTCAGATCCTCGGTTACAATGGCCGGATCAATCCCCAGGAATTCCAAGCCCTAAAAAACGATGATTATTTTATTTCAGACTACATCGGCAAACAGGGCCTAGAAAAGTCTTATGAAGAAATCCTGCGAGGAAAACCCGGCGTCTTCGAAGTCAAGAAGGACGCGACCGGACAGAAAAGCCGAGGAGAGGTTAAATCCCAACCCGAAGCCGGCCAGAGCCTCGTCCTCTGGCTCGACGCCGACCTACAGAAGAAGCTTCAGACCGAACTCGGCCGAATTATCAATGAAATCGGCAGCCGAAAAGGGGCGGCCATCGCCCTCGATCCCAAGACCGGCGGCGTCCTGGCTCTGGTTTCTTGGCCCAGTTTCGATAATAATTTGTTTTCACAGGGAATATCGATCGAGAATTTGCAGAAAATACTGGCCGATCCCAATCAGCCCTTTTTTAATCGCGCCGCGGCCGGCCAATACGCTTCGGGCTCGACGATCAAGCCCTTGATCGCCGCCGCGGCCCTGCAGGAAAAAACCATCTCTCCGGAAAAACAGATTCTTGACCAGGGATTTATCGAAGTGAAAAACCAATACAATCCCGAGATCACCTACGTCTTCCGCGGCCTGGAACCCCACGGCTGGGTTGATTTGAGAAAAGCCCTCGCCGTTTCTTCCAATATTTACTTCTACACCGTCGGCGGTGGTTATCAAAACCAGATCGGTTTGGGCTCGACCAGAATCAAAAAATATCTGGAACTCTTTGGCTGGGGCAAGAAGACCGGTATTGATCTGCCCGGCGAAACCAGCGGCCTCATTCCAGACCATCACTGGAAAGAAGAGAACGTCGGCGAATCTTGGTACGTCGGCGACACCTACAACCTTTCCATCGGCCAGGGCTACCTGCAGATCAGCCCATTGCAAGAGGCCGTCGCCTTTGCCGCGTTGGCCAATGGTGGCCGGCTCCTCCGACCCCAAATGGTTCAAAAAATAGTTGCGGGGTCGCCGGCCTCGGCTTCGCCCCGGATCGTTCAAGAATTTTCCCCGGAGTTGATTCGCCAGTTACCAATTGATGAAAAAAATATAAAAACAGTGCTGGCCGGGATGAGGGACGCCGTCGTCTATGGTTCAGCGTCTACCCTGAACAGCTTGCCGGTCAGGGTTGCGGCCAAGACGGGCACGGCTCAGACACCCAGAAAAGATTACTACCATAACTGGGTCACGGTTCTGGCCCCTCTCGACGATCCTCAGATCGTTTTGACCGTCATGATCGAGGACGTCCCCGGCGTGAGAGCCGCCGTGCTGCCGGTTGCCAAGGAAACCCTAGAGTGGTATTTTACCAGGTAGTTTTACCTCGCCCTTTTCGAGGCTAAGCTCTGCTTACTTTTTCACATAACGAGCAGGATGCTCGATATATCGCTTCGCGCTATGAAACAAGGAACCGACGAAGAAAAATACCTGACGCCGCAAGGGCTGGCCAATCTCAAAAAAGAACTCGATCATCTGAAAAATGTCGAGCGCAAGGAGATGGCCGAAAGATTGAAGCACGCCATTTCCTTCGGCGACCTTTCGGAGAATGCCGCCTACCACGAAGCCAAAGAAAGTCAGGGGTTTCTCGAGGGAAGGATTTTGGAACTGGAAAGAATCATCCGTTCGGCCCGAGTGATCAAAGAGACCAATCAAAAAGACTACGTCGAGATCGGCTCTAAGATACGGCTCTGGCTCGACGGCCAGGAAATGGAATTGGAAATCGTTGGCCCCAACGAGGCCGACCCTTTAAAGGGAAGAATCTCCAGCGCCTCTCCTCTGGGCCAGGTAATTTTCAGAAAAAGAAAAGGGGAGAGCGGCGAAGTGAAGATCGGGGACAATAAGACCAAATACAAGATTCTGGAAATTCATTGAGGAGAAAGAGGTTTTCGGTTATACTTGAAGTAATAGCGCGAAGCGATATATCGGGCGTTCCACCCGCTATGAAAACATTAGAAGAGATCAAAAAAACAAGATTGGAAAAGCTGAAAAGCTTGAATCAAGCCGGGTTTTCGGGCTACCCCTCAAAGACTAAAAGAACTCACCCGGTGGGGAAAGCGGTTGAAGACTTCGAAGAGCTGGTCGATTCAAAGAAAAAAATCATTCTGGCGGGCCGCATCCGTTCTTTGAGAACTCACGGTAAATTGACCTTTTTAGACATCGAAGACGGCTCGGGTAAAATCCAGGGGCTCTTAAGGGAGAACAATTTGGGTGAAAAGGGCTACCAGTTTTTCCTCGATCATTTTGACATTGGCGATTTCGCCGAATTACAGGGCACCCTTTTCGAGACCAAAACTAAAGAAAAAACGCTGGACGTAACGAACTTTAGGGTCCTGGCTAAGTCGTTGCGGCCCTTACCGGAAAAATGGCATGGCCTCCAGGACGTCGAAGAAAGATACCGCAAAAGATACCTCGACCTCCTGATGAATCCCGAGGTCAAAGAGGTTTTCCAAAAGAAATCTCAACTCGCCAAACTATTGAGAGAATACCTGGACCAAAAAGGCTTCGTCGAAGTCAAAACTCCGACGCTCCAGCCGATCTACGGCGGCGCCACGGCCCAGCCCTTTGTGACGCACCACAACGCCCTGGACATCAACCTCTATTTAAGAGTCTCGGACGAGCTTTATCTGAAACGGCTGATCGCTGGCGGCTTTGAGAAAGTCTACGAAATGGCCACCGACTTCCGCAACGAGGGCATTGATCGCTGGCACAACCCCGAATTCACCATGCTCGAGTTCTACTGGGCCTACGCCGACTACAAAGACCTGATGAAAATGACCGAGGAGATGCTTTCGGGAATCGTCGAAAAACTGACCGGCTCCCGCCGAATCAAATACGGAAAAGATGAAATAGACTTCATTCCGCCCTGGCCCCGCGTTCCCTATCTGGAAGCCTTTCACCAAGCCACCGGGATCAACTTGCCTGATGTCACTTTCGAAAGCCTGAAAAAACTGGCCGAGAAAAAGAAGCTCGGAGTTGACTTGAGGGGTATCTTTGATCTGCCGACGCTGGTCGATCACATCTACAAAACCTTGATCCGGACAAAGATTGTCAATCCGACCTTCCTCATCGATCATCCCTATTCCATGCGGCCCCTGGCCAAAAAGAAAGAGGATGAAAGCCTGGTGGAAAGCTTCCATCTGATCTGCGGCGGAGTCGAATTGGTCAACGCCTACTCCGAACTCAATGATCCCCAAGACCAACGGTCTCGCTGGCAAGAAGAAATGCAGAGAGGCAAATCCGGCGCCTCGGAATACCAGGTTCTCGATGAAGATTATATCGAAGCCTTGGAATACGGCATGCCGCCGACGGCCGGCTGGGGCATGGGCATTGACCGTTTTTGCGCTCTGCTGACCGACCAGCACTCGATCAAAGACACAATTCTCTTCCCGACAATGAGGCCGAGATAAGATGCCATTAACACCAACTCACTTAGGCCCATCGCTTTTCTTATTTAGCCTTAAACCAAGGCTTTTTAACTTCTGGGCGCTACTCCTGGGCAGCGCCTTGATGGATTTCGAAAATGTCTTTTGGACGCTGATCAACGCCTTGAATGACTGCCCTCGTTGCCCGCATCATGGATTCTTCCACTCAATTTTGGGCGCGATTTTCGGCAGCTTTATTCTTGCCTTCATCTTGAGAAAACTGGCCAAATCGCTCGACAAAATCTCTTTAAAGCTTGGGCTCGAGCAATCTTTCTCTCTCAAAACCTTATTCCTCAGCGGCCTTCTGGGTTGGACCCTTCATGTCTTGGCCGATAGCCTGGTCCATCGCGATGTTTTCATTTTCTGGCCATTAAAAACCACGCCCCTTTTAATCAGTTGGTCTCTTTACTGGCCATTAAGTTTTGGCTTTACTATCCTCGGTCTGTTCTCTATGATCATTTTGTTAATCAGAATTGTTAAAGGTAAAAAAACTTGACAACCATAACCGATTGTTTAATATGGAGTCATAGTTTTGAAAACAAGGCAAAAGCGATGAAAGGAGAATTCTCCCTCCTCGAGCTGACAGGGAAAACCGTTCGGGATTAACCTGTTCCGGGTACGCCCGTCAAAGCGTTCGCGATCCCGTTTTTGCGGGATCCCAAGGCCGTTCTAGTAATAGGACGGCGAATCAAAGTGGCACCACGGTTTAACCGTCTTTGAAACAAAGCCGGTTTTTTGTTTTTGAAAAACAAAACATGGATAAAAAGAGATTAACCAAAAAGAGGGGATACGACATTGTCGTTTTTGATTGCGACAGCACCCTGACCAAAATCGAGGGCGTCGATTGGTTGGCTAAGCTCAAGGGCAAAGGAAAAGAAGTCGAGGCTCTCACCGCTCTGGCGATGAACGGTCATTTGCTATTTCACCGGGCTCTCCAGCAAAGACTGAAAATGATAAAACCGACTAAAAAAGAGTTGCGCTGGCTGGGAGAACAGTACATTGAGAATAGATTACCCGACGCCAGAGAGGTAATCACTTGTCTCCAAGAAGCCGGAAAAAAGGTTTACATCGTTACCGGCGGCTACCGGGAAGCGGTGGAGATCTTGGCCGAATACCTCGGAATCAAAAAAGGGAATGTCTTTGCTTTGAATCTGAGATTCGGTAAAAACGAAAATTATCTCGGGCCGGATTGGGAAAACCCGCTTTCTCAGCACGACGGCAAACGGGAAATTTTACGACAGATCTCCCAACAGGGTAAAACGATTTTCGTCGGTGACGGTGCCACCGATCTGGAGGCTGAAAATGTCGTTGATCTCTTCGTCGGCTTCGGCGGCGTCGCCCGGCGGTCAATCGTCAGAAAAAACGCCCCGGTTTTCCTCTTGAAACCAACCCTAAAACCGATCCTGAATCTAGCCCTGGGTCAATTCATCAAAAGGTCGAAAAATGTTATAACGAAAGCAAGAGCTTTCGATATATCGTAACCGCTATCATTAAAAAGCAGTTAAAAACCACTAACCACAAACATGCTAGACATCAAATTCATCCGCCAGAACCCGGACCAGGTCAAGGAAGGCTGCCGCAAAAAGCAGATCAAAGTTGACATCGACCGGCTTCTGGAAATCGATAAAAAAAGAAAGGAGCTGCTCCTGGCCCTCGAAGACATCCGTGCCCAGAAAAACAAAGCCAACGACGAAATCAAGCAGATCCACGACAAGAAAGAAAAGGAAGTCGTCATCCTTAAAATGCGAGAGATGGACCAGGGCAACGATCGATTAGAAGTCGAGTTTAAAGAAGTTGACGCCGAATTCCAAGGGCTGTTGAGATCCATCCCCAATCTCCCCTTAGAGGGTGTGCCCGAAGGCAAAGACGACCGCGAGAACAAAGTGATCAGGACGGTCGGAGAAAGAACCCAGTTCGACTTTACCCCTCAGGACTATCTCGAACTCGGCCAGAGTCTAGACCTCATCGACACCGAAAGAGCCGGCAAAACCTCCGGCTCGCGCTTCGGCTTTCTCAAGAATGAAGCGGCTTTATTGGAATTTGCCATCGTTAATCTGGCCATGGAAACGGCCGCCCAACACGGCTTTATTCCGGTCGTACCGCCCGTACTTCTGAAGCCAGAAATGATGGAAGGTATGGGCTATGTCGAAAGGGGCGGGGAAGAAATCTACTTTCTGGAAAAAGATAATCTCTACCTGATCGGCACCTCCGAACAAATGATCGGACCCATGCACGCCGACGAGATCTTTGATGAGAAGAATCTGCCCAAACGCTACATCGGCTTCTCTTCCTGTTTTCGTCGGGAAGCCGGCAGCTACGGCAAGGACACGCGGGGCATCCTGAGGGTCCACCAGTTTGACAAGGTAGAAATGTTCAGTTTTTGTCTGCCGGAGAACTCAATCAAGGAACACCAGCTTCTTCTTTCGATCGAAGAAGAATTAATGGGAAAATTGAAACTGCCTTATCACGTCCTGCAGATCTGCGGCGGAGATTTAGGCGATCCGGCCGCAGCCAAATACGACGTGGAAGCCTGGCTGCCGAGCCAGGAAAAATACCGGGAGACCCATTCGACCTCGAACTGCACCGACTATCAAGCCCGTCGATTGAACATCCGCTACCGAAAAAAGGACGGCTCACTGGAATTCGTCCACACCCTGAACGGCACCGCCTTTGCCATCGGCCGGACGCTGATCGCCATCCTGGAAAACTGTCAGCAAAAAGACGGCTCGATCAAAGTGCCCGAAGCTCTGCAGAAATATGTTAGTTTCAAAGAGATTCGGCGGGATCGATCATCGTAAAAAACACCAAATGCCAGAGAACAAACCAAGCATTTTAATTCTGCACGGCTGGGGTCGTTTTACCGGTTCTTGGAACCCGGTCAAAGAAGAATTAGAGAAAGAGGGCTACCGGGTTTTCTACCCGCCGTTGCCGGGGTTAGACGAAAATCAGCCCCTGGAGAAACCCTGGACGATTGACGATTACGTCCAATGGAACAAAGATTACGCTGAAAAAAATCAGCTCGACCGGTTTTGTCTCGTGGGCCATTCTTTCGGCGGCCGGATCGCCATCAAGTTTGCCCAACGCTATCCGGAAAAGCTCAGTGGCCTGATTTTGGTTTCCGCCGCCGGAATCAGGAATGAGAGAACGGCCCGCCGGTACGCTCGACTAGCCCGAATCGCCCAAGCCTTCGGTAAACTTTCTTTTCTACCGGGCTACCAACTGGGTCGCAAAGTCTTTTACCGATTGATTCTACGCCAGACAAACTATGTCAGCCTGAAAAACGAGGTCATGAAAAAGACCTTGGGCAACGTCGTCGAAGAAGATTTGACGCCTTATCTGGCGCAAATCAAAACAAGCACCTTAATCTTGTGGGGTGCCGACGACAGAACCACCCCGCTGACCGACGCTAGATTAATGACAGCACGACTTCCCAATTGCCGCCTAGAGATTATCGCCGGCGTGGGTCACAAGCCGCACCAAGAATCTCCTGAGAAAACCGCGCAGAAGATTTTAGACTTCATTAAGACTCTATGGCGATCATCTTCATCCTAAATTTGCTCTGGCTGGGCCGGGAATTGAGGATTATCTTTTTTTATCTTTATCTCTGGCAGCTCAAGGAGTACCACCTGGGCCGGTTTTACGATCATTTCAGAACCACCAAGGGTAAAAGACTGATTTTCCATCCCCTGAAGATGGTCAAGATTCTGCTTTTTCTGATCTCTGTCTCTTTTTTCTTTTTTCCGCTCATCGCTTTTTTGCTCAACCCTTTGTGGCTTTTTTCCCTCTTGATCGTCTACGGCTTCGAAGCCGGCGTCTTTCTCAGAGACGTTTTCCGGAAAACCCTGAAAAGACCGACGCCGACGATCAAAACAATTTTCCTCGGCTCGATCGCGATTCTGGCTCTGGGATTGGTATTAATTATAAACAATGCGGCTTTTTCAAACGATTTTCAAAAATTCCTGCTGACCCTCCTTATCCTAGACATCTTTTCTCCTTTCCTCATTTCTCTTCTGATCGTTTCTTTGCAACCGTTGACCGTTGCCTGGCGGAAAATTTTGATCGCGAGAGCTAAAAGGAAGCGGGCGGGGCTCAAAAACCTGATCGTCATCGGCATCACCGGCTCTTACGGCAAAACTTCGACCAAGGAATTTTTAACCACGATCCTCTCCCAGAAGCTGAGCGTTCTCAGCACCCAGGAACATCAGAACTCGGAGGTCGGCATTTCCCGCGGCATTTTAGACGGATTGAACGAGAAACACCAAGTTTTTGTCGTGGAAATGGGAGCCTATGGAGTGGGCGGGATCAGACTCCTGGCCGATATCGTCAGGCCTCAAATCGGCATTGTCTGCGGCATCAATGAACAGCACCTGGCCCTTTTTGGCAACATGCAAAATCTCATTTCGGCCGAGGGCGGCCAAGAACTCGTCGAAAGCCTGCCCCGAGACGGCCGTCTCATCCTCAACGGCGACAATCAATTAATCCTCTCTAATTTTCGTTTTTTGGCCCGGGACTTGAAATCTCCAGTTTTCTGTTCCACTAAAAACAAAATGGATCTCTGGGCGGAAAACATTAAAACAGAAAAAGACCGTTTCTCTTTTCGGGTCGTGGCCAAAGAAGGCCAAGCCGCGGATTTCAAAGTCAATCTCGTTGGACAACAGGACATCGAGAATATCCTGCTGGCCGCCGGCGCCGCCCAAGAACTCGGTCTGACCCTAGAAGAGATCGCCGCCGGCGCCGCCAAGATAAAACCGGAACAGGGGAGCCTGAAACTTCTGAAAGGCAAGGGGGGAGTTGACCTGATCGACTCGACTTACTCGACCAATACCAATGGCGTGCTGGCCGCTCTGGATCACCTCAAGCTCTGGTCGGGGAAAAAGATCATTGTCATGCCCTGCCTAATTGAACTGGGCCCGGTTTCAACCGAAGCGCACCGCAAGATCGGCAAGAGGATGGCCGAGGTTTGTGACCTAGGCGTCATCACCACGCAGGACAAGTTTGCCGAGATTAAAGAAGAAGCGGTCCGGATGGGTATGAATCCCAATAATATTTTGTTTCTGGAAGATCCGCGGGAAATCTGGGAAAAAATCAAGGGTTTTTGCCAAGAGGGCAATGTTTTGCTTTTAGAAGGAAGAGTCCCGCTTGAGCTGCTGCGAAGGGTGAAAGAGCCTTAAAAATGCAAGCGCCCTGGCCAGGATAAACCCGGACAGGGCACTTACTCACGACTTGGCGAGGCAAAAAATGAGCCAACCGACCAGCCCATCAAACCCCAGAAGCAAGACGCCCTTGAGAATGACGTTGGCCGGGACGACTACGATCATGAAACTCGCGACCAAGGCGATGAAAAACATCATGACCGCACCGATAATCTTGACTCGTCCAGTCATCATCTGCCGCCCCGCCCGTTGCGCCCTAAGGCGCGGTGCATAGTCACGCATATGTCCCTCCTTTGTGGACAAGGCGAATATACAACACTAATTAGAGATTGTCAATGGACCCAATTCTCATTTCACTTTCGCCCAATACCGAGAAGGACGATGTTCTTCTGGCTTTAAAATTGCTCTTCAAACCCTGGCTCTGGAAGAAAAACAATCGGGCAGAAAAACTGGAGGAAAGTTTCCGGAAACGACTGCCAATCAACCAGGCCATTGCTTTTAATAGCGGTCGAACGGCTCTTCTGGCCATCCTGGAAAGCCTGAATCTAGAAAAGGGGAGTGAGGTTTTATTGCAAGCTTTTACCTGCAACGCGGTCGTCAACCCGGTCCGCTGGACTGGTTTTAAGCCGGTTTTCGTCGATATCAACGAGAAGACGCTGAACATTGATCCCGTGGACCTGGAAAGAAAGATCTCGCCGGCCAGCCGGGTCATCTTAGTGCAGCACACTTTCGGCCTGGCGGCTGATATGGAAAAGGTCTCGGATATCTGCCAAAAATACAATCTCATCCTGATCGAGGATTGCGCGCACAGCCTCGGCGCCACCGATCAAGGAAAAAGACTGGGCACTTTGGGGAAAGCGGCCTTTTTCAGCTTTGGCCGGGACAAGGTCATTTCTTCGGTCTATGGCGGACTAGCCGCGACCGATGACGACGAACTGGGAAAGAAATTGAAAGAATTTCAATCAAGGCTGCCCCAGCCATCTCATTTTTGGATCTACCAACAGCTTCTTCACCCCGTCTTGACCAACCTTTTGGTCATTCCTTTGTACGGCCTGGCCGGGATGGGGAAATGGCTGCTGCTCTGCCTGCAGAGAATTGGCCTGCTCTCCAAGGCCGTGCGTCGGGCAGAGAAGCGGGGAGAAAAACCCGCCGGCCTGGATCAAAAAATGCCCGACGCCTTGATTCAACTCGCCGAAAATCAGTTCCAAAAGCTGGACCGGTTCATTGCTCACCAAAAAGAAATCGCCCGGCTCTACGATGAAAATCTGGCCAATCCTGAACTGATCTTGCCGCCGGCCCGATCGGGCCGCATCTATCTGCGCTACCCGCTTTTGCTTAAAAACGGGAAGACCGATAAAATGTTAGATGAAGCCCGGCGAAAAGGAATCTTCCTGGACGATGGTTGGAGGAAAACCGTCATCACCCCGCCCGACACCGATCAGGCAAGAATGGGATACCGAGCCGGGGAGTGTCCAGTCGCAGAAAGGACGGCCCAGAGAATTTTAAATTTGCCGACGCACATCAACGTCTCTGAGAAGAAAGCGCGGCGAATCGTGGATTTTCTAAATAACTATCATGGAGATTAGAGAAATCACTGATAAAAACACTTGGGAGAGTTTTCTGGCGGGCGTCGCGGAAAAAACCTTTCTCCAATCTTGGAATTGGGGAGAATTCAGCCGGGAAATGGGAGAAAAAATCTGGCGGCTCGGGATCTTCGACCAGAATGAGTTGGCGGCCGTGGCCCTGACCGAAAAAAAGACGAGCAAAAGGGGAACCTTCCTGCTCGTTCCGCACGGACCAATCACACAGTCCGCCGCTCCGAAGCCCAAAGCCGAAATCCTGAACGTCCTGACGGAAAGATTAAAACTGCTCGCCGATGCGGAAAAAGCGAGCTTCGTCCGCGTCAATCCGATCTGGGAAAGAAATCCTGAAAACAACAATCTCTTTAAAGATTTTCGTCCCGCTCCTTTGCAGATGCACCCCGAATCAAGCTGGAAGCTGGACATTCGTCCGAATCCCGAAGACCTTCTGTCTCAAATGCGCAAAACCACCCGTTACTTGATTCGGCAAGCGCAGAAAAATCGAGACATCCGGATCGACCAGAGTCAAAACCTGGCCGACGTGGAGAAGTTCAGCCGGTTTCATGACCAGGTCTCCCAAAGACAGCGTTTTATCCCTTTTTCCCTGGAATATCTTCAAAAAGAGTTTCGGGCTTTCGCTCCCGACGATGGCGTCAGGCTATTTTTCGGTTATCATGATAATGAAGTGGCGGCCGGATCCTTTGTCGTCTTTTGGTCGGGCATCGGTTTCTACCATCACGCTATCTCTTTGACCCGCTACGCCAAATTCTCCATCCCTTATCTCCTGCAATGGGAAGCGATCCAAGAGGCCAAAAGAAGGAATTGTGTTTTGTACGATTTCTGGGGGTTTATCGACCCGCAACAATATCCCCGTCACCCCTGGGCCGGACCGACCCTCTTCAAAATGGGGTTCGGCGGACGGGTTTTCGAGTACGTTCGTACCCGCGACCTGCCCCTTTCAAAAAAGTACTGGCTGACCTACTTCTTCGAGAGGCTGAGAAAGATTAAAAGAAGACTTTAGTGGTGAGAATTCCGAAGGGAAAATACAAAATCAAAAAAAAGAATTCGATTCTGCAGAATCGCCTTTTTTGGTCGTTGGTTCTGGCCGTCGCCGCCTTGGGGGCGATCTCCTGGCTGGCCTTTTTCTCTCCCTTTCTGCAAATCACCACGGTTTCGGTTTCGGGCAACGAAAAGATAACGGCGACGGAAATTCAAGATTTAGTCTGGCCACAAGTCGAAAAAAGCTTCTCCCTCGGGGTAAAAAGCCGCAGCCTCCTTCTCGTCAATCCCGCCTCAATTAGGGTCAGGCTTCTGGAGAGGTTTCCCTCCATCGACGAATTGACCGTAAAAAGAATTTTGCCCCAGTCCTTGACGATCGAGATCAAAGAAAGAAAAGCGACCGGCCTCTGGTGTTGGGAAACTCGTTGTTTTGCTTTGGACAAAAAGGGAGTGATTTTTGAAGAAGCCGCCGAGAACCAGGCTAGCCTTGTCGTCAAATCTAAGCAACCCAATGGGGAAATTGCCCTCGGCAAAAAGGTGATCGAAGAAAAAACCTTGGCCAAGATTCTTTCTGTCCAACAAACTCTGAGTCAAAAAGCCAAGATCGAAGCCAGAGAATTCACTCTCTTTGAAAACGATCAGAGGCTCAATGCCCAGACCAGTGAAAACTGGGAAGCTTTCTTCGACCTCAAGGGAGACGTCAACTGGCAGCTCGTGGAACTGGAGCTCGTTTTGGAAAAGGAATTGCCGACAGAGAAAAGAGTGGGCTTAGAATACGTCGATCTCCGCTTCAGCAAGGTTTACTACAAGTAGGTATTCGCCCGGTTACTTAATTTTGTAGACGAAGATCGAATAGCCGATCTGGGCCAGGGGCGAATATTGATCGAGCCAGCGGTAATAACCGGTTTTGTCCTGAAAGCCCTTGGCAGCTTCGCCCCGCCCGCCCTGTAGAAGAGTGGCGGAAACCGCGAGATAGGGCGTTTCGGTCAGCTCTTCCGGCTTCTGGTCTCCCCGCCAAGGCAGATATTTCTGGCTCAGGTAATATCGTGTATCCGAACCGCCAAAGTAATCGAGATAGATCTTCTCGATTTTATTTTTCTCCAGCCATTGATTCAATCTTTTCAAATCTTGACCCCAGTCCAGATTGGAATCAACCACATAGATATGCCCCTGGGCAGAACCGCCGGCCAGTTCGTTGAAATAGGCTAAAAAGGAGGGGTAGACATTGACCACGGACACGGCTTGCCAGGCCAAGAGAAGTCCCAGCAAAACCAGCCTGAATCTTAAGAATGGTGGCCTTAGCCACAAGAGGGTTAATCCGCTGGTCAACAAAATGGTGAAGGGGAAAACCGGCAAGAGGTGCCGGACGCCGATATTCAGGTTGCCCCCGAGAGTCGTCAACCAGTAAAGGGCGATAAAACTGAGAAAAGAGAACTCCGTAAAATGCCCCTTCAGCCATTCCTTAAAGCGAGATCGGGGACTCTGCCAAAAAGGTTTCTTCATCAAATAGGCCGCGGTCAAAACGCCAATCAAGAGCAGAAGAAAGAAAGGAAGCGGTTCTTTGATGAGATAGACGACCGGAAAGTAATTCTTCCAGCCCGTGGCGGAAACTTCGCCCAGAAAATAGGTCGTGTTGCCCGCTGCCCCTCTTTGGAAAACCATGACCAGGCCCAAAAGATAATAAGCCAAGGGTCGGAGGACGGGACTATAAGACAGCGGCGGAATAATCTTTCGCAAAGCCTGAATGGGATGAGAAGCTAGAATGGAGCTGGCATCCTGGGCTTGTTTTTCCGGCGGATAATTCCAAACGTGATAAGCGTAGAGCAGCCAGACCATGGTCAGGGCGATCGCGAGAATGACGATGAATTTAAGACAGTGAGTGAAAAAAGAAATAAGAAACTGGCGCCCGGAAGAAGAGTTCAGCCAAGCCCAAGCCAAGATCAAAAACCCGAGAAACGGCAGTATTAAGATTGTCGAGAACTTGGTCAGAAGAGCCAGACCCAGGGCCACCCCGGCCGCGGCTAAATTTCTTTTTGAAGAATCTTTCAAGAATCGGAGAAAATAGTAGCTGGCCAGAACCACCCCCAAAGCCGCTCCGACGTCGGTCGTCACCAACCGACCGTGAGCCAAAAGAGTGGGGGAGAAAGCGAAAAGGAAAAGGGCCAGCAGGGAGATTTTCTTTCCGTAGAGCTCCCTGGCCCAACGGAAAACGAAAAACCCCAAAAGCAGCAAAACAAGAATCATGGGGATCCTCGACCAAAAGATCATTTCCTCGGCCGGGTTGCCCGAGCGAAAAAGAAGCTTGTTACCAAAATCCCACTGGCCGTTGACGTCGTCTTTCCAGGCCTTTACTTCTGAAGGAAATTTGATGCCTTCAATGAAGAGCAGAGGAAAGGCGGCCAAGTCTTTGATCAGGGGCGGGTGCTCCGGGTTGAGGCGCATGTCCTGCTGGGTCAGGTAAGAATAGCCGGCCGGCAAATGGGCGAGCTCATCCATCGTCAAAGAATCATTTCTGATGCTCGAAACGGTCACGATCAGGATGAAAGAGAACATCGCGGCGGCCAGAACATTGGTCAGGCGATTAGACATATGGTTCAAAAGTTAATTTTGAACGAAGTGAAAATTAAGGTCTGCTTATTTTATATATCTTTAGTTTGTTTTCTTCTCCAATCTGGCCTGAAGGAAAGATTGTCTTGAGCTTCTCGAAAGTCTCTGGATCATCTTTCAGGGGCACGACGACAGTCTCTTGCCCGTCGGTCTGAATCTTATCCAGATCCGCGGGCAAAAGATAGGTTGCCCGCCGGCGACCAAAGACTGATCTCTCAATAAAGATCGGGGTCTGGGCCGGCATGGGCAAGCCGGCTGAGCCAAGCACCGGGACCCCGGGCTCGTTGACGATGACGTACTTTTTTGTGCCCTCGGGAAGCGAATTCAGTAGATTTCCCACCGCCAGATAGTTTTTAGTAAAGGCGCCTTCGACGTTGGGGTTTCTGGCCCAGACAAAAAAGTAACGGTAAGGGTCGAAGAACACTCCGAGGGAGATGACGAGGGCCAAGGCCGTGACAAAAACCAGCGGCCTTTTTGTGAATCTTTCTTTCAACCAGAAAAGGCCCAAACCGGTCAGAATATAGGCGACCGGCAGAACGCCGATGGTTCGCAGAGAGTGGGGAATACCCTCCGAGGTCAGAACGCCGGGCAGAAGCAAAACGAAAAACCAGCTCAGTAAAAAGCCCTGGACGGCCACCTTTGGCCACTCTCTTTGGCGGCATTCTCGAACCAGATACCGGGCAAGCACGAAAAGACCAAGAAACATCAGGATTCCCAGACCGGGAGAGAGCTGCGGAAAGCCGGGCAAATTGTGGCGCCAGTTTGAGTCGCCGACGAAAACAAACATTTGCAGATGAACGAAAAAGCTTTGGGCAAGTCCGAAAATCGGATTGGCCGAGGAAAAAACGGAAACGCCGGCGGCCCGACCCAAAAAGTCCTGAGGGTGGTTAAGGAAGTATAGGCCAATGGGCAGGGCGACCACGAAAGTCGTGAGAAAAAAGACGATCGAAAGTGAAAAGTATTTTTTCTGCTGGCTCTCGCGGCGATAGACCAAATAAAAGGGCGCCAGAATGAACGGTAAAAGTAAGGGAGCCACCCGGAAAGCGATGTAGGTATGAAAACCCAAACCGAAAAACGCGCCGGCCAGGAGGGCTGAGCAAACTTCTTTTTTTCGAAAGGCGCGGAATAAAAAGTAGGAGAAAAAAACGAGGAAGAAAGGCACCATGACGGCGCGGAAACCGAGACGACTAAAATTGAGGTGCCAAAAAGACGTCGCCAAGAGAAGCGCGGAAACCAGAGACAGGTATTTGTGGTTTGGGAAAAGTTCTTTCGCCAGAAGATAGGTGCCCAGGACCGTCAGGAGGCCAATGACAGCCGCGACAGCCTTGATCATCCAGGCACTAGGGCCAAAGACCGCAAAAGAGAGAGCGATCAGATTGAGGAAAAGACCTTCGCGACCGTTGTTCTCGGGGTAAAAGACCTTAAAGTCCCGGCCCTCCCAAGCACTCAGAGCATCATTGCCGTTGATGGCCACGTCCGGATAGAGCCCGGGCGGGATCGAATCCAGCTGCCAGAATCGTAGAAAGCCGGCCAATAAAAGGATAAAAAGCAAAAGGATGGTTTCTTTTCGCATTAGTCTATTCTAGCAAAAAACAGACAAAAAAGCTCTCTCTTGTTAATCATAACGAGTACGATATATCGGACTACGTCCGCTATTGGCAGTTAGAACCCTTGACTGCTAATAGGGATTAATTTAGAATAATGGTAGGGTTTGCTTCCGATGGAACTAACTGAAAGACAAAAGAATATCCTGGAGAGGATCATTGAAGACTACGTCGCCTTGGCCCAGCCGGTGTCGTCTTTGGAATTGGAAAAAAAATACAACTTCGGCATCAAGCCGGCTATGCTGAGAATCGAGATGGAAAAGCTGAGCGACGGGGGATACCTTTCCCAGCCGTTTGTTTCTTCCGGCCGCGTGCCGACGGACAAAGCCT
>JACQQI010000001.1 GCA_016207115.1 Candidatus Nealsoniibacteriota bacterium | reverse complement strand
GGGATGGATGGTTTTCTCGTCGGCCAGGCTTCCTTGAATTCATCCCGCTTTCTCCGACTATTGCGGGCCTGCGAGCGAGGTTGATTTTTCTCTTAATTTTTGCTAAGCCGAAATGAAAAGATGGTAGCCGAAAACGAACCGGAAAATTTTTCTTTCACTCAAAGTTCTTTCTATAACCCCTCCCGGGGCCAGCTTTCCTTTGAGGAAATGATCCGGGAGATCATTGCTTACCTCAAGGAGAAACCCGAAAAGTTCTACGACATCATCGTCGGCTGCGATTCTTCTTCTTCGGATTCGCCAGAATTCCCTCTGGCCGTGGTCGTCTTGCGAACCGGGGAGGGCGGGCGGTTTTTCTTGAAAAAGATCACCTACCAGAACAAGAAATTCTATCACTGGAAGACGAGGATCCTGGAAGAAGTTTTGCTTTCGTGCGAGCTGGCGCTGAGTTTGAGAGAAGAGCTGATCGGCCGCATCGAAGCCTTAAATGAAAATTTCTCTTACCAATTCCGTTATATCCACGCGGACGTGGGCGAAAACGGCAGCACTCGCGAAATGATCAGAGAGGTGGTGGGTATCATCCGCGGCAATGGTTTTGAGCCCAAGCTCAAACCCGAGTCTTTTGCCGCTTCCAGCGTGGCCGACCGTTACAGCAAATAACGAGTACGATATATCGCTTCGCGTTATGATAACGAAGAAACCCAAAGTTCTGGTCGCTCTCTCGGGCGGAGTTGATTCTTCGGTCGCCGCTTTTTTGCTTCGGGAAGCCGGCTATGAAGTCACGGGTTGCTTTATGAAATTCTGGTCCGATCCCCGGGTTTCCCGGGAAAACCCCTGCTGTTCGATAGAAGCGGAGAGAAGGGCCAGGATTCTGGCGCGCCAACTAAAGATTCCCTTTTACGTTTTAGACCTCAGGAGAGAATTCAAGAGAAAGATTGTTGATTATTTTCTCAAACAGACAAAACAGGGATTAACCCCCAATCCCTGCGTCATCTGTAATCAGGAGATCAAATTCGGTCTGTTTCTAGAAAGAGCCTTATCTCAAGGAGCCGACTTTATGGCGACTGGGCATTACGCCAGAATCAAACAGGGCCGGTTGCTTAAGGGAACAGACAAAGAGAAAGACCAGTCTTATTTCCTCTGGCGTTTAAAGTCCAAACAACTGAGGCGGGTCTTGTTTCCGGTGGGCGGCTACACCAAAAAGGAAGTGAGAGCGATGGCCGCAAGATACCACTTGAGTACGGCCCAGACCGAGGAAAGCCAGAACTTGTGCTTTTTGGCCAACGGCGTCGATGATTTTCTTAAGTTGAATTTAAAATCCAAACCCGGCCGGATCGTCGACGTTGCGGGAACCGTTCTGGGCCGTCATCCGGGACTGGGGTTTTTTACCCTGGGACAAAGATGGGGGATTGGTCGCTGGCTTGAAGCGAGCCGGCAGAGCCAAGGCCCTTACTACGTCCTGAGAAAAGACCGCCGGAAAAATCTTTTGGTGGTGACGAAAAACGAGAAAGATTTGTTAACCGAAGAATTCAAAGTGTCTGATGTCAATTTCGTGCTTAACTTAGTTAAGCACGAGTTTCCCTTGAAGGTTAAAGTCAAAATCCGCTCGCGGCAGAAGGAAGTACCGGCCACTCTTTGTAAGACAAAAAAGTCTAATCAGATTTTGGTGAAACTCGCTCGGGCCGAGCGCGCCGTCACCCCCGGCCAGTCCGCGGTGTTTTATAAAGGAGAAGAAGTGCTGGGCGGAGGAGTCATCGTTTGATATAGCGGGCAGTAGCCCGATATATCGCTTCGAGTTATAATTATGCTATAACGGGCAGTAGCCCGATATATCGTACTCGCTATAGTGGGCGGTACTCCGCCCGATATATCGCTTCACGCTATGACTTCAAGCGAGATTCGGCGAAAATACCTCGAGTTTTTCAAGGCCAGGGGGCACGAGATAATCCCATCGGCGCCTTTGGTTTTGGCCGAGGACCCGACAACGCTTTTCACCTCTTCGGGCATGCAGCCCTTGATTCCATACCTTCTCGGTGAACCGCATCCTTCTGGGTCCAAAAGACTGGTTGATTCCCAGCCTTCTTTGAGGTTGGGGGACGTGGAGGAAGTCGGGGACAACCGCCACACCACCTTCTTTGAAATGCTCGGCAACTGGTCATTGGGAGACTATTTTAAGGTGGAACAACTACCCTGGTTTCTGGAGTTTCTGACCAAAGAACTGGGCCTGGATAAGGCGAGGCTATGGGTTTCGGTTTTTGAAGGAGACAAAAGCACCGGCGTTCCCCGCGACGAAGAATCATTGGCTGTCTGGCAGAAACTGGGCATCTCCAAAGAAAGAATCTTTTTTTACGATGTCAAAAAGAACTGGTGGTCGAGGAGCGGCGAGCCCAGCTTGATGCCGACGGGAGAGATCGGCGGGCCGGACTCCGAAGTTTTCTATGAATTCACCGAAGTTCATCACGACCCGAAGTTCGGCCAAGAATGCCACCCCAATTGCGACTGCGGGAGGTTTCTGGAAATCGGCAACTCGGTCTTTATCCAATACCAAAAACAGGCCGACGGGTCCTTAAAAGAGCTGCCGCAGAAGAACGTGGATTTTGGCGGAGGATTGGAAAGACTTTCCGCCGCCATCAGTAATGATCCGGACATTTTTTTGATCGATCTTTTCTGGCCGCTCATTAAATCTCTGGAAAAGCTTTCGGGAAAGTCTTACGGCCAGGATCCGGAAACGACGCGGGCAATGAGGATCATCGCCGATCATTTGCGGGCGGCCATCATGATCGCTCGCGATTCGATTCTCCCCTCGAATAAGGCTCAAGGGTACGTTCTACGCCGGCTTTTGCGCCGAGCTTTTCTCTTCACTAAAAAGTTGAATTTTGAGACGGGCGGGGACTATTTCCCTGGGTTCATTTCAATCCTGGCCGACTCCTACGACGACATCTTCCCGGATTTGAAAGAGAAGAAAGTGCAAATCGCCGACGCGTTCCAAGAAGAAGCTGACCGTTTTGATAAAGTTTTAAAAAGCGGAATTAAAGAAATTGATAAGACTTCCCGGATTGACGCCCAGACCGCCTTTTACCTTCTCGAGAGCTTTGGCCTACCCTTTGAGATTACTGAAGAAATCGCCCGGGAAAGGGGACAGGTAATAAAGAAAGAGGATTTTCAAAAGGAGATCGAGAAACACCAAGTCCTATCCCGGCAGGGCGCCGAAAACCTGTTTCGCGGCGGCCTGGCCGATCAAAGCTACGAAGTGACCAAGCTGCACACGGCGACGCACTTGTTACACGAGGCTTTGAGAAGGGTGTTGGGCAGCCACGTCCGGCAGGAAGGCAGCAACATTACCGCTGAAAGATTGAGATTTGACTTTCGCCAGCCGACCAAGCTGACGGCGGAAGAACTGAAAAAGACCGCCGACCTGGTCAACGAACAGATCGCCAAGCAGCTCGAGGTGACCGAAACGGTCCAGGACTTGTCTCAGGCATTGGCTTCCGGCGCGCGAGCTTTTTTCCGGGAGAAATATCCGGAGAAGGTGAAAGTTTACTCAATTGGTGATTTTAGTCGGGAAATCTGCGGCGGCCCTCACGTTGCCTCGACGAAAGAGCTGGGAAGGTTTAGAATTATAAAAGAAGAAGCCGTTGCGCAAGGTATCAGGAGAATTAAGGCGATTTTAGAAAATGGAGGATAAAAAATTCTTTGACATCATTCCGCCCGAAAGAGTCAAGGAGCCGTCCGGAGAACCGGAAAAGAAAGCGGAATCGAAGCCGGTAAGAAAGCCCGAAAAAAGGCCGGCGCCGATCAAGCCATCGGTCCCGATTCCTCCGGTGGCGGTCGGAGAGGAAGAAACTGACTCGAGCGACTTGATCCCTCGAAAAATCTCCTGGCCACGGGCCAAGGTTTTAACCTTTTCAACCGCCCTGATCTTTTTGATTTCGATGGGGGGTTTGGCCTATCTCAAGCTACCCATTGTGACCATCGACGTCTGGTTGAAGACGGAAAACCTGACTTTTACGATTCCGGCCGAAGTCAGTAAAGAAGTAAAGTCGGTCAATCTGGAGCGGGGCCTCTTGCCCGGCAAAGTAGTCAGCGAAGAACAATTTCTGTCCCAGGAGTTTTCTTCGATGGGTAAGGCTGTTCGCGAAGAAAGAGCCGAAGGGATCATCCGCATCTTCAACGACTATTCCACGACCAGCCAGTCTCTGGTCGCCACGACGCGCTTTGTTTCGAGCGAGGGTAAACTCTTTCGTTTAGTCGAAAGGGTCATGGTTCCGGGGCAGACGCTGGAAAAGGGCAAGCTCGTTCCGGGCACGGTGGACGCTTTAGTTCGAGCCGACGCCCCGGGCCAGGATTATAATATTGGAACTTCGAGCTTTTCCATTCCCGGATTTGCCGGAACGCCCAAATACACCTCTTTCTACGCCAAGTCGTTTTCGGCCATGAAGGGCGGTTTCAAGGGAGAGACGGCCATTGTTTCGGCCGAGGATTTGGAAAAAGCCGGTCAAACCACCCGGGCGAAGATTACGGAAAAGATCAACAACATCCTAAAGAACCGCATGCTGCCCGGGCTTCTCTTGGTCGAACAAGACGTTCCCCTCAACATTCTGGAACAGGGCCCGACGGCCAAGGTCGGGGAGGCCGTGAAGAATTTCAATTACCAGGTTCGCGCCAGAAAGGAGACGATTCTCTTGAGTGAAGATGATTTAAAGGTGCTGGCTCAGGCGTCTCTGGTCTCTCGTTTGAGCGAGGATCAGAGATTCTTGCCCGAAAGCCTCAAAATTAATCCGGCCTTGGTCAGCCTCGAAGCCGCCGACGAAAAAGGCCAGGTCTCTCTGCAAATTTCCGTCAAAGTTTACAACAACCTTGAATCGGAGGCGCTGAAGAAACAACTGAGCGGAAAATCGATTCAGGAAGTCCAGCGCAGCTTTCAGGACCTGTCCCAGGTTTCTCAGGCCAAGATCAAGATCTTTCCCTCTTTCTTCAAAAATCTGCCGCGGGATCTGGATAAGATTGAGTTAAAGATTAGCTTTGAATGAGGGTTGACCCCGGCAGGCTTCTCTGCTATATTATAACGGATACGGCATATCGAGCTCCGCTTCCTATATGATTGACGAAGCGTACTCCCCATCGGGGGAGTTAATTCTGGTCCTTAATGATTCAGAGTCCAAAAATAATTCCAAGGATAAGAAAGAAAGGAGTTGTCCTCGAGGCCCTGCCTAGTACTCATTTTCGAGTTCAGCTGGAGGATGGGCTGGAAATCTTAGCCCATCTTTCGGGCAAACTGAGGATAAACCGGATCAAAATCTTGGTGGGCGATAACGTCCAGGTGGAAACGAGCCCCTATGACGAGAAAAAGGGCCGCATCGTCTATCGGGAATCGACCTTTACGGGTTCGGTGCGGAATTACAATCGGAGGCGATAAAATGAAAATCAAACCATCGGTCAAGAAAATTTGCAATCACTGTAAAATAATTCGCCGGAAAAGGAGAGTCTATTTAATTTGCCAGAATCCGAAACATAAGATGAGACAAGGGTAACAACCATGCCGCGTCTGCTCGGGATCAATATTCCAGAACAAAAACATATCGAGATCGCTCTGACCTATATCTACGGCATCGGTCGGTCTTTGAGTCGGAAGACTTTGCGAGAGGCGGGAATCCCCTTGGATAAAAAAGCGGCCGATTTGACCCCCGCCGAGTTGAATCGCTTGAAAGAACTGATCGAGAAAAATTACAAGACCGAAGGCGATTTGCGTCGTCAGGTTATGACGAACATCAAGCGCCTAAAGGATATCGGCGCTTGGCGCGGCCTGAGGCACGCCAAAAAGCTGCCGGTTCGAGGCCAGAGGACCAAGACTAACACGCGCACGGTTCGAGGCAACGTCCGCAAAACCGTTGGTTCCGGCCGCAAACCAGCCGCCGAACCAACTTAATTTAGAACATGGGTAAGAAACGCATTATCACCAAAGCTGAACCGGCGATCGGAGCCGCGGCCGCCGGCCAGAAAGAAGAAGCCGCCCTATCTCAAAAGGCGAGTTTGGGCATTGACGAAGGATTGGTTTACGTCAATTCGACTTACAACAATACCATCCTTACCCTGACTGATCTGAGGGGCAACGTTTTGACTTGGGTCAGCGCCGGCAACCTGGGCTTTAAAGGAACCAAGAAATCAACCCCCTTCGCCGCTTCGAAGGTGGCCGAGGCCCTGGCCGAAAGAGCCAAGAAGATTGGCGTGGGCAAGGTTTGGATCATTATTAAAGGAATCGGTTCGGGCAGAGAGTCGGCCCTGCGGTCTTTGGCCGGTCGCGGATTAGAAATTCTTTCTATCAAGGACGCGACCCCCGTTCCCCACAATGGTTGCCGTCCGCCCAAGGTCCGGCGAGTTTAAAGCCAAAAACATGCCATTAGACGCCAAGTGTAAAATTTGTCGGAGGCAAGGCGCTAAACTCTTTTTGAGAGGTGAACGTTGTTTTTCTCCGAAATGCGCCATGATTAAAAGGCCGGTCCCGCCCGGGATGAAGAAAAAAAGGCGGCGGGGTTCGGTCTCGGAATACGGCAAAGAATTGAAGGAGAAGCAAAAACTCAAGGCGTGGTACGGCTTGGGAGAAAAACAATTCAAGAAATACGTCAAAGAGATCCTGAATAAAACCAAGAGCGCCCAGAAAGGAAAAGAAGAGGACGCCACCTTGCTTCTGGTCAAGAGATTGGAATCCCGCCTCGACAACGTTGTCTTCCGGATGGGTCTGGTCAATTCTCGCGCCTTGGCCCGGCAGTTGGTCTCGCACGGCTATTTCCGAGTCAATAATCGCAATGTCGATGTGCCTTCCTATCAAGTGAAGAAAGGTGATGAGATTTCTCTCAAACCACAGAAAGTCGTCAAGAAGGTTTTCCAAAATGTCGCTCAGCTGATCAAAAAACAGAAGGCGCCGGAGTGGTTGCAGGTCAACCCCCAGACTCTCTCGGCCAAAGTTTTGTCTGATCCGGTTCTCGATCTGGGCAGCTTGCCGGCGGAAATCCCAACCATTTTTGAGTTTTATTCGAGATAAGCCAAGCTTAGTCTCGCTAGAGCGAGATAATCATTAACTTAACAATATGATTCCTTTGTTTTCTCAGCCCAAAGTCGTCGCGGAAAAGGATAATCAAGCCGTCTTCGAGGTCGAAGCCCTCTATCCAGGTTACGGCGTGACCGTCGGCAACAGTCTGAGGCGGGTTCTCATTTCTTCCTTGCCGGGCGCGGCCGTCACCAAAATGAAGATCAAGGGGGTTTCCCATGAATTTTCTACCCTGCCCGGCGTCATGGAAGACGTCATCCAGATCATGCTCAATTTGAAGAAATTGAGGTTTAAAGTCTTTTCGGATGAACCGCAAAAAGCTACCCTGCGAGTCAAGGGAGAAAAAGAGGTTAAGGGAAAAGACTTTAATCTGCCCTCGCAGCTGGAGTTGGTCAATAAAGACGAGCACCTCGCCAGCTTGACCAGCAAATCCGCTGATTTGGAAATTGAGATCGAAGTGGAAAAAGGGATTGGTTATTTGCCTCGAGAAAAAAGGAAAAGAGGGAAGCTGAATATCGGCGAAATCCTCGTCGATGCCATTTTCACTCCGGTTCGCAAAGTCGGCTATCAGGTGGAGAATATGCGCGTGGGCGAGAGAACCGATTTTGATAAATTACGCCTGGAGGTGGAAACCGACGGGACCCTGACGCCGGTGGAGGCGGTTCGTCAGGCCGCGCAAATCCTGGTGGAGCATTTTTCCTTAGTTGGACAGGGATTGGTAATCGAAGAAAAGACCGAGACCAAGAAGAAAAAACCAGTTAAACCCAGATCCTCGAAGAAAGCGGCCAAGGCTAAACCCAAGAAAGCGAAAAAGTAAGCAAAGCTTAGCCTTTCGAAGAAGGTGAGTGAAGCCTAGCCTTCTCGCTTCGCTCGAAGGTAGTCAGCGATATGAATAAACTCAAGAAAGGACGAAAATTATCCAGACAAAGAGATCAGCGCCGGGCCTTGCTGAAGATTTTGGCGACCAATCTGATTTTGAGAGAAAGAATCAAGACGACCCGGGCTCGGGCCAAAGAGACGGCGCCTTTTGTCGAAAAAGCCATTACCCTGGCCAAAAAACAGAGCCTCAATTCTCACCGGGCCTTGCAGCGTCTTTTTTCCGAACGGGTCGTTACCAAGCTGATCAAGGAATTGGGCCCGCGCTATCAACAGAGACAAGGTGGTTATTCGAGAATTTTAAAACTCGGCCCACGGAGCTCGGACGCCGCCGCCATGACGATTGTCGAACTGGTTAAATGATCAAAACACAGCCACACATCATCAACGCTCAAGGACGATCTCTGGGAAGATTGGCCAGCCAGGTCGCCCAACTCTTGAGGGGAAAGCAAAGCCCCAATTTCCTTCCCTATAAAGAAAGTGGGGAAGTGGTCATTGTCGAAAACGTGGCTCAGATGGTTTTGACGGGCAAGAAAGAAAGCCAGAAAGAATACTTTTCTCATTCGGGCTATCCCCGAGGGGAAAGACACATCCCCGTCAAAAAGATCCTGAAGACCCGTCCAGAAGAAGTTTTACGAAGGGCGGTTTTGGGGATGCTGCCTCACAATAAATTGAGCCAGAAGATTATCCGTAATTTGAAATTCAAGAAGCAGCAAAATGGTTAAAGAAAAGACAAAAACTAAAAATCAACCGAAGAAAGAGGCCGCCGTCGAAAAGAAAACGGTCAAGGCGAAGACAAAGAAGGAGTCTCTTTCCGCTCAGCCTCGTTACATTGAAAGCATCGGTCGTCGCAAGACGGCCGTGGCTCGAGTCCGCTTGTTTCCGCAAGGCGAAGAAAAGTTTTTGGTCAACCAGAAAGACTATCGCCAATATTTTCCCAGCCCGGCTTTACAGCAGTTGGCTTTCGACGTTCTCTTTAAAGAAAGTTTGGCGGAGAAAGCGGGCGTGGAAATCATCGTCCGGGGCGGCGGCATCAACGCTCAGGCCGAAGCCGTTCGTCTGGGAATCAGCCGGATTCTGGTGGGATTAGTCCCGGAGTCTGACAAGAGGCTGAGGAAATTGGGCTATTTGACGCGGGATCCTCGCATGAGAGAAAGAAAGAAATTTGGCTTGAAAAGAGCTCGCAAGGCCCCGCAGTGGCAAAAAAGATAAAAACATGTTCGGACCCATTTTCGTCATCATTGCCTTTTTCATCTGCTTAGCCCTAGGCTATATCGTCTGCCGCTTCGGCGGTCAGTGCGCGCAGATGGAATTCGGGATGACGGCGATGATTGGCGTCCTTATTTTTATCATCATCATTCTTTTCTTGCAGAGATACACGGTCAGTCCTTAAACCCTCATAACGGGCGAAGCCCGATATATCGTAATCGCTATGCTCAAAGAGCTGATCGATAAATTTTATCTTGATCGAGAGAAAGGCAAGGAGAGAGAGCAGACGAGGTTTTACGTTACCGACGCCGGGAAGTGCGCCCGGGCCGTTTTTTTTAAGTTCAAGAAGGCGCCGCGGGGAGAAATGGAGGCCCGGGTTCTGCGCATGTTCGAACACGGCGACTACATCCACCGCCTGATTCTGAGCACGCTCTTCAGCCTGGGCCTGGTGAGAGCTTCGGAAATCAACGTCCCGACCCAGCAGATCATCTCCGGCCGGGCCGACGCCATCCTGACCTGGGAAAACGAGCTCTACGTTTTAGACATCAAGAGCATCAATAGTTTCCTCTTCAAGAATCTCCTTCAGCCCAAGGAAGAGAATCTGGACCAGATCCAGCTCTACCTCCATTTCTTCAACATTCAAAAAGGCATCCTACTCTACGTCAATAAAGATACCCAGGAATTAAAGGAGTTTGTCGTCATTTCTGACCGTGCCCGGGCCGAAAAGCTTCTCCAGGACTTGCAGGCACTAAAAACAAAGATCGACGGCAACGTCATTCCGGCGCGCCTGGCCGATTTCCCCAGTAACAAAGAATGTCAATTTTGCCAATTCCGTGAGATTTGCGGCCAAGCCTCGGCGAACGAGATGAGTTGGTCGGAATTCAAAAAGAAGCTGAGCTCCCAAAGGCCGCTTCTTTAAGAGTGTCAGGGCAGGAGATTCGCGGAGAGAAGAAAGTTGCCTTCGGTGAGAACCGAAGCTTTTTTATTATCGCCGCTCTTTTGAAAAAAGAGGAGAGGGTTTTTGAACTGGGCAATTTCCCTGACGTTGAGAGCTGGGCGGTCGTCGATCTCGCCAATCCTGAGGCTTTCGCCGACGCTAAAGATGAGATAATTATTATTGAGCCAATAGGCTCGGTCGATGTCCTGGGAAAAACGGGCAAGCAAAATTCTCTCCCCGGCTTTTTTCTGCGGCTGGTCGGTTTTTTCTTTGAGAAAATAGACTGAGATTTCGCCGTGGTTGAGGTAGACTAATTTCTCTCCGTCGGGAGAAACCTGGAAATCGTTGAGGGAATCAACGATTTTGACCAAGGACCGGGTTTTCTCATCGAGGCGATAGAGGCTGTTTTCTTCTCGGAGAAAGAGGTTTGAGGGGGAAACCAGCAGTTCCAGGGGAACCTCGCTCCGGGTCGGAAAAGGGGTGTCGCTCAGGGGCTGTTTTTCCGTGGCCAAGGGATTGTCGAGGCGGGAAACGATCCCCGTATTATCTAAGAGATAGATTTTGCCCTCGAAGGATTGAAAGGCTAGAACGTGGTCCATGATTTTTTGGGTTTTTCGGGAATCGAGATCGGCAAAGAAAAGAGCTTGTTCTTTGAGGCCCAGGAATTGGCGGCCCGGATTAGAGCCGGTGGAGAAGCTGACTTTTTCGAAACCATTGAGAAGGTCCAAGGCAACGGGGCTGGCCGGATCGGCCTGCGTGTCCGCCCAAAAGAGTCTTTCTCCTTCATTGACGACGGTTCGGATCAGGATTTTTTGGGAATCGGCCGACCACTGCAGATCGAGGAAGGAAACGGCCGCCGCCTTTGAAGCGAAACTGCGGTCTCGAAGAAAGATTTTTTCGATGTTGCTTTGCGCGTCGAAGAGAGTCAGGTATTGTCCCTGAGAGTCTCTTTTCTGCAAGATTGTTTTCCGACCCGAAGGAGAGGGAAAGAACTTTTCAACTCCTTTGGCGAAGATGGCGAAATCATTTTTTTCCGGGAAAAGGACGACGTTATTAGCTTCGGTTACGGCCATGGCTTTGACTTCCAAGTTTTTCCGCCAAGGGGAATAGCCCTCTTTCCTGATCTCGACTGAATAGTTTCCGGGCAGCAAATTTTCGATCAAGGCCGAGCCAAAGAAGAAATCGGTCTTCTTCATCAATCGGCCGTCGAGCAGAACTTCGCTGTCGCGGGGCGAGACGCGGAAGTAAAGAGCGCCGGTTTTGGTTATCCGGTAAGTGGTCAGGTCAAAACGATAGCCTTGGTTGTAAAAAACGACCAAGGGCGTGATGATGAGAAAACAGAAAGAGCAAAAGAAAAAAAGAAGGGTTCGAGTTCTTTTGGTCATAACGCAAAGCGATATATCGAGCTTCGCTCGCTATGGGTTCAATGTTTATTTTAGATTGAGGTCTGCCTTTTAGCAAGATGGGTCTTGGTTCGGACACGGAGACTACAAATAAAGGAGCGTCATCTCAATGGATGGCGCTCTTCTTTGGGTTGGAGATTATTCCTCTTCCTTGGGATTCAGCGCCTCCTCGGCTGCCTCCCAGAGCTGCGCCCTCAGTATTCCCACCGTAGTTCCTTCCTCGATGGCTAGTTTTTCCAGCGCCGCCTCGATCTCAGCCGGGGGCAGGCTGAGGATTTCGACCAGTTTATCTCTTAGCATATTTCCTCCATATCTAAATAGTTCGGGATTTATTATAATAGTACAAATGTTCTATTTGTCAATAGCTTTGACGTCCGCTCGGTTTTCAGATAAGATGAGAACGTCAGAAAGAATTTAATTCCAGCCAAGATGTTTCTAGTTCGAAAAATCGGCATCGATTTAGGCACTTGTAATTCCGTGGTTTTTGTCCCGCCCAAAGGGGTGATTTTACAAGAACCCTCGGTCGTCGCCGTTTCTTTGCTGGAGAACCGGATTTTGGCCGTGGGCCGTGAAGCTAAAGAAATGCTCGGCAAAACCCCAGACACCCTGAAGGTCTACCGGCCACTCAAAGACGGGGTCATCGCCGATTTTCGGGTGACTCAGGCCATGCTGAAATATTTCATTGACAGGACCAGCCGGATGGCGCGTTTTTTCAAACCCGAACTGATCATCGGTGTGCCCGCGGGCGTGACTTCGACCGAGAGAAGAGCCGTGGTGGAAGCCGGCAACAACGCCGGTGCCAAAGGAGTCTATGTCGCCAAGGAACCGATTTTGGCGGCTATCGGCGCCGGGATTCCCATCGGCACTTCTTCGGGCCACATGATCGTGGACATCGGTGGGGGAACGGCGGAAATGGCCGTCATCTCCCTGGGCGGGATCGTCAACTGGGGATCCATCCGTCTGGCCGGGGACAAGATCGATGAAGCCATCGCGAATTACATCAAAGAAAAACACAATCTGGCCATCGGCGAACAAACGGCCGAAGAAATCAAAATCAACATTGCTACCGCCTTGCCAGAAAAAGAGGAAAAGATAATGCAGATCCGGGGCCGAGATCTCATCCTGGGATTGCCCAAAACCGTCAAGATTTCTTCCAATGAAGTCTGCGCGGCCATCAGCGACGTCTTGATGGAGATTATCCAGACGATCAAGCAGGTTTTGAGAGAAACTCCGCCCGAGTTGTCGGCCGACGTCATTGATAAGGGCATCGTCTTGTCCGGCGGGGGAGCCTTGCTGCGCAATTTCGACCAGCTGATTGAACGTTCCATCGGCGTGCCTTGTCTGGTTGCCGACGAGCCTCTCTTGTGCGTGGCGCGGGGCACGGGCGTGGTCGCCGAGAACCTGGAAGTTTACAAGAAAAGTTTAATGACGAAAAAGTGACAATCTGGGAGCAGCGAAAACAGTGGCAGTTCCTGAGAAAATCCGTTCAATCGGGCCAAGTCAGCCATGCTTATTTATTTGCCGGCCCCCGCGGATTAGGCAAGAAAGAAGTGGCCCTGGAGTTTGCCCGTTTGTTAAACTGCCAGGCCCGCGACTTTGAACAGAGGCCCTGCGGTCATTGTCTCTCTTGCCAGGAGATAGCCAAGAAGACGCACCCCGATCTTTTTTTGATCGATGGCCTGGGCGAGGCCGAGGAGGCTGAGATTAATCTGATCCGCGACGTGGGCCGCTGGTTAAGCTTGAAGCCCGGACTGGGTAAATTCAGGGTGCTCATCATCGATCAGTTCCAGGGGCTTTCTCTGCCCGCCCAATCCGCTCTCTTAAAAACCCTGGAGGAGCCGCGGGGGGAAGCCGTCCTGATTCTCATCAGCGATTATCCCGAGTTGTTAACTTCGACCATTCTTTCCCGTCTTCAGGGGATCAGATTTTACCCTTGGCCGCGGCCAGAAATGATTGATCTCCTGATCTCGCGGGGCGCGGTCGCTTCTTTAGCCGAAAGAATTTACCGTCTTTCTTTCGGTCGGCCGACTCGGGCTCTCCAGTTACTCGAACCCGAACAGCTGAAAAAAGCGGAAGAAAAGATTGAAAGGCTAGCGGCTCGGCTCGGCCACGATTTACCCGGTTGGTTTCGTGAAATCGAAACCCTGGTCAAAGAAAACGACGACTTGAACACGGATTTAGCGCTTTGGCTGGACACTCTGCGCCTAATCTTTTTGGTCAAGCTGGGCGCGATCCAGAAAGAGAGCTTGGCCGCGACCGAGAGAAAACTCTTGAGCTCGGCCGCCGAGATTCCTCTTTTTAGGATCAAGGATTTCCTTTTTTCTCTGGCGGAGACAAATTATCTTTTATCGAGAACCAATACCAATCCGCGGCTGGCCATCGAGAACGCCGTTTTAAAATTATTTTAATTGTGACCATAACGGGCGGAACGCCCGATATATCGTCCTCGCTATGACTTATCAAGACATCATTAAAAGGGTAACGCCGGAGCTGGAAGAGCTGATCAGCCGCCTCAGCGCGGAGATGATCAAAATGAGAACCGGCCGAGCCGACCCGTCTCTGATCGCCGACATCAAGGTGAACTGCTTCGGCCAGGAGTTTCCCCTAAAGCAGCTGGCCGTGGTTTCTGCCTCGGGGCAAAAAGAAATCCTGATTCAACCGTGGGACGTTTCTTACCTGGAACCCATTCTGTCTTCTTTGTCCCGCTCTTCGTTGGGTTCGGGCCTGAGCGCGGAAAAGAATTTGATTCGTCTTTCCCTGCCGCCGTTGACGGAGGAATATCGCAAGAACTTTTTGAGGATTCTTTCGGAAAAAACAGAGGAACAGAGAGTCGTGATCCGAAAAATCCGCGAACGGATTTGGAAAGAGATTCAGGCGGGAGAAAAAGAGGGTTCGATTCGCGAAGACGATAAGTTCCGGGGCAAAGAAGAACTGGACAAGTTAGTCAAAAAGTATAACGAAAAAATCGAAGAAATGGCCGAGAAGAAAAAGAAAGAAGTCATGGAGTAATATTATGTTTTTTACCATTCTCATCGCTTTGACGAGTTTGCTCATCCTAGTCAGTCTGCACGAACTGGGCCATTTTTTTACGGCCAAGAAGTTCGGCGTCCGGGTGGAGGAATTCGGCCTGGGCTATCCGCCGCGGCTTTTGGGCAGGAAATTCCGCGGCACGCTCTATTCGATCAATCTTCTGCCCTTTGGTGCTTTTGTCCGGATACCCGAAGAGGCCGACGACAGTCCTTCTTCTTTTTCCAATAAGCCCTTGTGGCAGAGGAGCTTGATCATCCTCAACGGCGCCCTTTCTTTCTGGCTGATCGGGATGGTCATCTTTTCTTTAGTTTTCTTAATCGGTTCTCCGACCATGGTGGACGACAGCGAAACCGGTTTGGCTAACCTCAAGGTTCAGATCAGCGCCGTGTCTCCGGGCAGTCCGGCCGAGCTGGCCGGTTTGAAAGTGGGGGATATTGTCACAAAAGTTCAGGGCCCAGATTCTCAAACCCAAAGCATCAACAAGGTCAAGGAACTGCAAGATTTTATCGGCGAAAACCGAGGGAAAGAAGTGATCTTGACCGTCAAGAGGGGCGGTTTGGTTTTCGAATTGAGCGCCTGGCCGCGCCTCTCGCCGCCGGCCGGCCAGGCGCCCTTGGGCGTCTCTCTGGTCCGGACCGGGTTGAAAACCTATCCCTGGTATCTGGCCGGACTACAAGGGATAAAGAACACCTTCAGCCTGACCGGGATGATCATTTCGGCTTACTTCACGAGCCTGGCGCGGATTTTCCAGGGAGCCCCCTCGGGACTGGAATTGATGGGGCCGGTGGGCATCGTCGGGATCCTGAGCCAGGGCTGGGGCATGGGTCTGAGCTATTTTCTGCAGATGATCGGTTTCCTTTCCATCAACGTGGCCATTCTGAATCTCCTGCCCATTCCGGCTTTTGACGGCGGCAAATTGATGTTTTTGGGACTCGAGGCGATCCGGAAAAAGCCGGTTCCCCGACAGCTGGAAGAAAGAATCACCACCGTCTTTTTCGCCCTGTTGATCATTTTGATGGTTTTCGTCACGATTAAAGATATTCGTTCCTTTCTTTAGAAAGACGACCGAATTCGTAGCGCCCAACGATATGTCGAACCTTCGGTTCACCATTACCAAGAAGTCGGAAAATATCAGTCAGTGGTACAACGACGTGGTTTTGCGTTCGGAGCTGGCTGATTATTCGCCCGTCAAGGGCTCGATGGTTTTTCGGCCCTACGGCTTTGCCATTTGGGAAAAAATCCAAGCCTTCTTGGATGGATTGATCAAGGCGAGAGGAGTCAAAAACGCCTACTTTCCGCTTTTTATCCCCGAGAGTTATCTGAAAAAAGAAAAAGAGCACGTCCAAGGCTTTTCTCCGCAAATGGCCGTGGTGACCATCGCCGGGGGCGAAGAATTGAAAGAAAAGCTGGTCGTCCGGCCGACTTCCGAAACGATCATGTACGCGATGTATAAAGATTGGACGAGGTCCTGGCGCGATCTGCCGATCCTGATCAACCAGTGGAATAACGTCGTGCGCTGGGAGAAGAGAACCTATCTCTTTCTGCGCAGCTCTGAGTTTCTCTGGCAGGAAGGGCATTGCGCCCACGCGACACACGAAGAATCGCTGGCCACGGTGGATTGGGCGCTCGGAATCTACCAGAAGACCTATAACGAGCTGCTTTCTCTCTACGGCATCGCCGGAATAAAATCAGAGACGGAGAAGTTCGCCGGCGCGGTCCAGACTTTCAGCTACGAGATATTGATGCCCGACGGCAAAGCTCTACAGGCCTGTACTTCTCACGATCTGGGACAAAACTTTGCCCGCGCCTTTGATTGGCAAGTCCAGGGCAAAGATGGGGGCAAATTCTATCCTTGGCAGAACAGTTGGGGCTTTTCTACGCGCTCAATCGGCGGCCTGATCTTGGTTTGCGGCGACGACAAGGGCCTGGTTCTGCCGCCTCGCGTGGCGCCAACTCAACTGGTTATCGTCCCGGTTCTCAAAAAAGGGAGCGAGGAAAAGGTTCTTAACTTTTGTCAGAAAATCAAGGACGAATTGACGGATTTCCGTCTGGAGTTGGATTTGAGAGAAGGGGAAACGGCTGGATTCAAATTTAACAAATGGGAGTTGAGAGGCGTGCCCCTGAGAATTGAAGTCGGGGAGAAAGAAACGGCCTCTTCAAATCTGACCCTGGTTCGGCGCGACAACGGCCAAAAGGAAATGATTAAACTAGCCGGTTCGACCCGGAGGATAAAGGAAATTCTGGCGGAGATCCAGAAGAACATTTTTCTCAACCATCAGAAATTCACCCAAGACAACACACGGTCAGTTTCTTCTCTGACCGAATTCAAAGAGATCATGAGAACAAAAAAGGGTTTCATTTCGGCTTTCTGGTGCGGGGATCCTCTCTGTGAGACCAAGATCAAAGAAGAAACCAAGGCCTCAACGCGCTGCTTGCCGATTCGAGCCCCCGAAGAAAAGGGTGAATGCGTCTATTGTCAAAAACCGGCCCAAAAGCGTTGGCTCTTCGCCCAATCTTATTAAATGTAAAAAGATCGATGACGATCAAAAAGGCTCTCGACAAAATTCTGCACCGTTTTTCTCAAGACATTGCCATTGACCTCGGCACGGCCAATTCTTTGGTTTACGTTCGGGGCAGCGGCATCGTCATGACCGAGCCCTCGGTCGTCGCCATCAACCAAAAGACGGGCCAGGTTTTGGCCATCGGCGAAGAAGCAAAGAAAATGGTGGGGCGGACTCCCAGCCACATCGTCGCCACCCGGCCTCTGGTCAAAGGAGTCATTTCTGATTTTGAGGTGACCGAGCAGATGCTGCGCTATTTCATTGATAAGGCCCAGAAAGAAAAGTTCCACCTGGGCATCCGGCCGAGGGTGATCATTGGCATCCCCTGGGGCGTGACCGAAGTGGAAAAGAAAGCGGTCCGGGACGCGGCCCGCAACGCCGGGGCAGGGCAGGTTTTTCTCATCGAAGAACCCATGGCCGCGGCCATCGGGGCGAGGCTCGAAGTCCAGGAAGCCGGCGGGAACTTTATCGTCGACATCGGGGGCGGCACGACCGAAGTGGCCGTCATCTCTTTGGGCGGCGTCGTCATCGCCCGCAGCCTGAGAGTGGCCGGGGATAAACTCAACGAAGATATCATCCACTTTGCCCAGGAAGAATTCAAGCTCTTGATCGGCGAGCAGACGGCCGAAGAAATCAAGATCGCCATCGGCTCCGCCTATCCGCAAAAAGAAAAGGAAAAAAGAGCCGCGCCCTTGCGGGGCCGGAACCTGGTCACGGGCCTGCCCGAAGAAATCATCATCAGCGAAGAAGACACTCGCCGCGCTCTGGAAAAATCGGTGCGGCAGATCATCAACACCATTAAGACGACGATTGAAGAGACGCCGCCCGAGCTCTTGGCCGACATTATGGCCAAGGGCATCTGGCTCTCCGGCGGCGGGTCGCAGCTCCGGGGCTTGGACACCCTGATCAGCAAAGAAACAAAGATCAAGACCCGGGTCGTCGAAGACCCGATGACAACCGTGGCCCGGGGCGCGGGCATGGTTTTGGAAAATCTGGACGATCTGGCCGAGGTCTTAGTGGAAACCGAAGGACTGGAGCCGCTCTCGTAGGCTAAAACTTTCTCAAATGAAAGAACCCCATCGACGGCGTTGTCGTTGGGGTCTTTTCGAGAGGGGAGAAGTACAATAAAGAACAATGATTGCGAGTGCGGCGGGCATAATGCCTGCCGCACTGCTACTGATAGTCTCTGGTTTTGGCTAGCGCTTAAGGTGCCTCCTTTCTGGGGATGTTCTGTCGACTGAAAATCAGCGACTGGCATCCTCAAATTCATCATATCCCTTATCGAAAAGTTATGTCAACTTCAAATGTGCACAAAAAGAAAAATCCTGACGACGGCGTCAGGACTTTTCGGAGGAAAGAACGATGAAGAAAAAGAGCGGTGTGCGACGGGCAGGGACTGTCCGCCGCACAGGTGTGCCCCGGCTACGGCATGGGGTGCGGGCAAGGGGCACGAGTAGAACGGGATCAAGGCGCGTCAAGGTGCGCAGTAGTGGAGCTCTGCCCGGCTCCGTGGGGCGCCATCATCCTTTTGGAGGAGACGGCGCAAGATGGCGATGTTCTACGCGACAATGTTACCCTGACAACGCAAATTGCGCTTCATTGGGATCATCACCTCCTTTGAGATATGAGAGACACCGCTTTCTACAAGCAACCCCAGCGAAGTGGAGTCGCGAGCTGGCCCAACTAACTTCTTGCCAGCCTATTTCCTTTATAACCTTAAAAGAAAAAAGCGTCAATGTAAAAACAGGGCTTTCACCCTGTTTAATTTTCTCTGTGGTTTAACCAAGTTTTTCCTGAAGCTTTCTAGTTATCTCCTGCCGATCCGCCTGAGGGCCGATCTTCTTAACGACTTGGCCGATGAGAAAACCGAGAACGGCGGTCTTACCTTTTTTGTAATCTTCAGCCGCTTGGGCGTTTTCGGCTAAGACTTCATTGACAATGCGGGACATTTCTCCTTCGCCCAACCTCGTCACTTCCTTAGAAGCAATGAGGTCTTTAATCATCCTTTCCGGAGAAATGGTTTTGATGTCGATTTTCCTGTTGATCAGCCAGTTGGCCACTTCGCTCGGGCTCGAATACTTTTTGCCGTCGATCTGGCCATTGACCCCAAGGGCCGCTTCGTAGTAATCGGCCAATTCTTTGGTTTCAATCAGCCGATCGGTCTGGTAGGGTGAGAGCTTGAATTCTCTCTGGAACCTTTGTCTTTTGGCTTCGGGCAGTTCCGGAATTTGTTGACGGATTTCTTCTACTTCTTCCGGCCCAAAGCTCAAGGGCGGGATGTCGGGCTCGGGGAAATAGCGGTAGTCGTGCGCTTCCTCTTTTTCTCTCTGGGAGAAGGTCTTGTTTTCGCTTTCGCTCCAACCCCGAGTTTCTTGAATCAACTTTTCTCCTTTCTGTAGAACCCCGGTCTGCCTGGCTATCTCATACTCGATGGCCTTGCGGACAAATCGAAAGGAGTTGATGTTCTTGACCTCCACCTTGTAGTCCGGCAGTTCGTTCTGGCCGGGGAGCTGAAGCGAAATGTTGGGCTCCAGCCTCATCGATCCCTTTTCCATATCGGCGTCAGAGACGTCCAGATATCTGACCGTTCTCTGCAGGCTTTTTAAGAACTCATCCACTTCTTCGCTGTTTTGGAAATCGGGTTCGGTCACAACTTCCACCAAGGGCACGCCCGAACGATTGAAATCAACCAGGCTGGCGTCTTGGCCGTCGATCCGGAGGTGAACCAATTTGCCGGTGTCTTCCTCGAGGTGGACTCTCCGGAGACGGATCTCTCGACCGTCCTTGAGGGTGACCTTGCCCTCTCGGCAGAAGGGTTGATCGTACTGCGATATCTGATAGCCCTTGGGGAGATCGGGATAGAAATAGTTTTTCCGGTCAAACTTTGACTCTTCGGAAACCTGGCAGTTCAGCACCAGTCCCAACCGGATGGTCCACTCAATCGCTTTTTTATTGGGAAAAGGCAGAGCGCCGGGTAGGCCCAGGCAGACCGGGCAGCAGTGAGTATTGGGCTCCTCGCCAAAGTGCCGAGCCGAACAACCGCAAAACATCTTGCTGTTTGTCTTCAGCTCGATGTGGATCTCCAGGCCGATGACGGGTTTAAATTCCATGTTTTCGAATTAGGGAGTGAAGCGGTAAATGGTGCGGGGGAAGGGAATGGCTTCCCGGATGTGTTCCAATTTACAGATCCAGGCCACCATTCTTTCCAGTCCCAACCCGAACCCCGAGTGGGGAGAGGCGCCATATCTTCTCAGGTCTAAATACCACTCATAGTCCTGAGTGTTCAGGCCGGCCTCCTTCATTCTTTTGAGCAGAGTGTCATAGTCGTCTTCCCTCTGGCCGCCGCCGATGATCTCGCCGTAACCTTCGGGCGCCAGCAGATCAGACGAGAGCGTCAACTCCGGTCGCTGTTCATCTCTTTTAAAGTAGAAAGCTTTGAAGGTGGCCGGGAACTTCATGACAAAAAGGGGTTGATGGAAATAATTCATGAGCCGAGTTTCGTCGTCATTGCCCAGGTCTTCGCCGTCTTTGATGTCTGAACCGAGTTCCCGCAGTTTTTTCAGAGTTTCTTCATAGGTCAGTTTCGGGAAGGGAGATTTGATTTGAGCCAGGGGGGCGGGGTCTCGCTCCAGGGTTTTGAATTCTGCCGGACAGGCGGCCAAGACGTCTTGAATGACGGCCAAGACCATTTTTTCTTCAAAGTCCAGGAGTCCCTCGTATTCCAGGAAAGCGGCTTCGGCGTCCATCATCCAGAATTCGGTCAGGTGTCGTTTGGTTTTGCTTTTCTCCGCTCGGAAAGTGGGGCCAAAGTCGTAGACTTTCCCCAGGCTGGCGATTCCGGCTTCCAGATAGAGTTGACCCGACTGGGAAAGATAGGCGTAGGGTTTAGCCTGGTCCAGATTCAGCCAAGAAGGCACGCTTTGGTCGGTTACGTCTGGCCAAGCGGGCAGATAGGGTACGGGGAAAAGCGTGGTCGTGCCTTCGCAGGCAGAAGGCGTGAGAATGGGCGAGTCCAAGCGGGTGTAACCTTCTCGGTGCAAAAATTGGTTGATCGAAGACGCGATCTGGTCGCGGATTCTCAAAATCGCCCACTGGCGGGGAAAGCGAAGCCAGAGATGGCGCTGGCCGAGCAGAAAATCAACACCGTGTTCTTTGGCCGAGATGGGAAAATCCGTCTGGGCCAGAGAGACAATCTTCAGGTTCCGGGTCTGGATCTCGAAGCTAAAAGGGGATCTTGGTTCTTCTTTGAGGTGGCCCGCCACGACGACGGTTGACTCATCTCTGGTTTCTTGGGCGGTCGCAAAGACTTCCGGAGAGACTTCATTCTTGGAGACGACGGCCTGGATGAAACCTGAGCCGTCTCTCAGTTGCAAAAAGATGACGGAGCCCGAAGATCTCTTATTAAAAACCCAGCCGTGGATTTCGACTTCCTGGCCGACAAAGTTTCGGGCGTCTTTGATAAGAAATGACATATTACCTTCGAGCGAAGCGAGAAGGCTAAGCTTCGCTTATTCCAAGTTTGGTTTTTTCTGGTGCCAGTCCGTGGCGACTTGAAAAGCCTGGCCGGCCCGGAAGAGAGTCGGTTCGGAGAGCTGGGGCCCGATCAGCTGGAGGCCGATGGGCAGATTGTTTTTGGTGAAGCCGCAGGGCAGGGCCAGGCCCGGCACGCCGGCCGGATTGATGGTCACAGTGAAAATGTCGGCCAGCCACATTTGCAACGGGTCTTCGGCTTTCTCGCCGATCCCGAAGGGCGGGAAAGGGGAGACCGGCGCCAAGAGCAAGTCGATTTTCTGAAAAGCCCGATCGAAATCCTGTTTGATCAAGTGGCGAACCTGTTGCGCTTTCTTGTAAAAGGCGTCGTAATAGCCCGCCGACAAGGCATAGGTTCCCAGCATGATCCGGCGTTTGACTTCGGGGCCGAAGCCCTGGGCGCGCGATTCCAGATAGAGGTCTTCCAGTTTCCGTGCTTCTGAGCTGGAATGGCCGAATCGGATTCCGTCATAACGGGCCAGGTTGGCACTGACTTCGCTGATGCCCGAGAGGTAGTAGGCCGGGATGGCGTCGGGGGTGTGGGGCAAGGAAACCGATTCTATTTTTGCCCCCAACTCCTCAAACTTTTTTACTGCCTCATCGAGAGATTGTTTTACCTCGGGATCGATACCGGTGATGAAATATTCTTGAGGTAAGCCGATTTTCAGTTCGCTCGCTCCTTGCTTCAAGGATTGGGAGTAATCGGGTACGGGGTCCGGCAGAGTCGTGGCGTCCAGGGGGTCCTGGCCGGCGATTATTCCCAAGAGAAGGGCGGCGTCTTCGACGGACTGAGTGATCAGTCCGATCGTATCCAGCGAAGATCCGTAAGCAATCACGCCGTACCGGGAAACGCGGCCGTAGGTTACCTTGAGCCCGGTCACGCCGCAGAAACAAGCCGGCTGCCTGATCGATCCGCCCGTGTCTTCGGCCAAAGAGAAGAAGCCCAGGCTTGAGGCCACGGCCGCCGCCGATCCACCCGAGGATCCGCCCGGCACCTTGTCTCGGTTCCAGGGATTGTGAGTGACTTGAAAGTCAGAATTTTCGGTTGAAGACCCAAACCCGAAAGCGTCGTGATTGGTTTTGCCGATGAGGATGCCGCCGGCTGCCCCCAGCCTTTTGATGGCTGTGGCGTCATAGACGGGGATATAGTTCTCCAGGATTTTCGAAGCCGCCGTCGTCTTAATTCCTCGCGTCGAAAAAACATCTTTAGCAGAAAAAGGAATGCCGCCCAGGGCCTGGAGTTTTTTACCTCGGGCGATCATTTCGTCCGCCGCCGCCGCCTGCTTTAAGGCGGATTCGGCGCAAACGGTCAGGAAGGCGGAGATTTTCGGATCCAGCTTTTGGATCCTTTCCAGGGTAGCCGAAACCAGCTCTTTAGCCGAAAAATCTTTGTTTTCCAGTCCGGCTCGCGCTTTTTTCAGGGTTAGATCGGATAAGTCCTTCATTTTAAAGTGGCTTTAGTCTTAAAATAGCCCTTGAATTTCTCCGGGGCATTCTGCAGGGCTTCGTCCTGGGAAAGAGAGGGCGTGACGACATCCTCTCTCCAGACGTTCTTTAGTCCGGTGGTCTGGCTCAGTGGTTTGGTTTTGGCCGTGTCCACTTTTTGGAGTTGGCTGACGAAATCCAAAATGGACGAAAGTTGGTTTTGAAATTTCTCCAACTCCTTTTCCGTCAGGCCGATCCGGCCTAGCCGAGCCACGTGTTTCACCTCTTCGATCGTCAGTTCCATACTAATTTAGTTTAGCCTTTTGCGAGTTGATTTTCAAGAGTTTTTCTGTTAATATGGGTTCATGGAACTGATTAATTTCATTTTTGAGTCATCGACGGTTCAGTTCTTAATTTTTCTGGCCAAGGTGGTTGGCCCCATTGTTTTTCTCTTCTTCTTGGGCGTGAACATTCTTTCCTTGAAGAAAAGCACCTTCATCCAAATGGGTTTTTGGCAGGATATGATCGAGCTCAAGAATCAAAAAGCTTATGGAGCGGGCAAGGTGGAGAAAAAATGGCTTGGGATTACCAAGCGGTTGGAAGCGCCCAATGCGGCCGATTGGAAACTCGCCGTCATCGAAGCCGAAACCCTGACCGAAGAGATTTTGACCCGAATGGGCTTCGGCGGAGAAACTTTTGGCGACCGGTTAAAAAAAATAAGCCCGTCTCAATTGCCCAGCTTGAACGATTTGATCCAAGCCCACCAGGTTCGACAGAATATCGTTCACGATCCGGATTACCGCCTGGATTTTGAAGAAGCCAGCCGAACCCTCGGCGTTTATGAAAGGTCTTTGCGCGAACTCGACGCGCTTTAATATCGCGGGGTAGAGAAGTAGTATCTCGCCAGCCTCATAAGCTGGAGATCGACCGTGCAATTCGGTCCCCCGCAACATTCAATTTAACACGGGCCGGGGAGTAGATTGGCGTCTAGGGTCGTTTCATAAGCGATCAACGTAGGTTCGATTCCTGCCCCCGGCACATTCGGGAATGATTCTGCGGCCGTAGATCAATTGGCCAGATCGCCGCCCTGTCACGGCGGAGGTTGCCGGTTCGAGCCCGGTCGGCCGCGCCAAGGAGAGCTGGTTTCAACCAGCTTTTTCCGTTCAATCCGTTCAACGGGCTCAGGATTGATGCTGAGCGAAGTCGAAGCATCAATTTGGGAGGTTTTCCACAGTTGCCCTCCCGTTCATTTTAAGGTAAAATGAAGCTACAGAAAGATGACCGAAATTGACCTCAAAATAGTTCGAGAAAAGGCAGAAAAAGAAATTCGGGCCGCCCAAAATCGTGCCGATCTGGAGCGGATTTTTCATTCTTACCTGGGTAAACGAGGCCAGATCGCTTTGCTCTTTAAAGAATTAAAGGACTTGTCCGAAGAACAGAGAAGAGGAATGGGCCAAAAGATGAACGAGTTGAAAAAATATTTAGAAAAGATTCTGACTCAAAAGAAATCCATCTTGGCTCGGGTAAAAGGTGGAGCAAAGAAGGCGGAACCGAGCCGATTCGATCTGGATCGGCCGGGGCGGAAACCCGAGATTGGCCACCTGCACCCCCTGACTCAAACAAAAAGGGAAATCATGGCCATCTTCGCTTCGATGGGCTTTGTTGTTGCTGCGGGTCCGGAGATGGAGAACGAATGGTATAACTTTGACGCCCTGAACATTCCCAAAGATCATCCGGCGCGAGACGCCTGGAGCACCATCTGGATCAAAAGTCCGGAATCCACCAAACTGCTCTTGAGAACCCACACGAGCCCGGTGCAGGCGCGGTATCTGGAAGCACACCCGCCGCCCTTAAGAATCATCGTTCCGGGCAAGGTTTTCCGTTACGAAGCAACCGATGCTTCTCACGAATCTCAGTTTTATCAGCTCGAAGGACTGATGGTAGACAAAAAAGTTTCCGCCGCCAGCTTTAAAGCCGTCATCGCCGAATTCATGAAAAGGTTCTTCGGGAAGAACCTGGAATTCAGGCTGCGGCCCGACTTTTTCCCTTTCACCGAGCCCTCTTTTGACGTGGCCATGACCTGCCTGACCTGTTCGGGCCGGGGCTGTCCGGTCTGCAAGAAGACGGGCTGGTTGGAAGTGGCCGGGGCGGGTTTGGTCCACCCCAATGTTTTGCGATTCTCCGGCCTGAATCCGGAAAAGTGGCAGGGCTGGGCTTTCGGCTTTGGTTGGGACCGGCTGGCCATGATGAAGTATAAAATCGACGACATCCGCCTTTTCAACTCGGGCAACTTAAGATTTTTGGAACAGTTCTGAGCCACAATGAAATTTAGCTACTCCTGGCTCCAATCCTATTTCAAAGATAAATTGCCGCCGCCCTCTCAGCTGGCCGGCTTTTTGTCCGATCATTTTGCCAACGTCGAAGAGGTAAAGAAACATGGTAAAGACTTCCTATTGGACATCGAGGTTCGACCCAATCGGGCCGGCGATTGTTTTGGCCACTGGGGCGTGGCCCGGGAAATGGCCGCCATTCTGAAATTGCCCTTAAGCTTGCCTCAAGTACGACTCAAAGAAGACGAGAAGACGAGGGCGGATAGATTGGTCAGGGTGGAAGTCAAAGACCGGAAAGCCTGTCCGCGCTACACCGCTCGGGTCATTAGCGGAGTCAAAGTTGGTCCTTCGCCGCGGTGGCTGAGGGAAAGGCTCGAGACCTGTGGCTTGCAATCGATCAATAACGTTGTCGATATCGCTAACTACGTCATGCTGGAGACCAATCAGCCTCTGCACGCCTTTGACTGGGACAAAATTTCCACGGAAGAAGGCCGGAAAACAATCGTCGTCCGGCTTTCCGGATCCGGAGAAAAGCTCCTCGCCCTCGACGATAAAACCTATGAGCTGGGCCAGGGCGTTTTGGTCATCGCCAACAACGAAGAACCCTTGGGGATCGCCGGCATCAAGGGCGGCCGCCGCTCGGGCGTTGAGAAATCGACCAGAACCGTTGTCCTAGAAGGAGCGAATTTTAATCATCTCATCATCCGGCGGGCTTCTCAAAAGCTCAATTTAAAGACAGATGCTTCTTGGAGATTCGAACACGGCCTAGATCCTAATCTCACCGAAACCGCCCTGGCGAGAGCCGCCGGGCTAATTCAAGAAATCGCCGGTGGAAGGATCTTCAAGGGAGCCGTCGACTTTTACCCGGTCAAGAGAAAACCGCTTCGGATCAAACTGGAGGAAAGCCTGATTGAGGACTTGCTCGGCATCAAAATTCCCCCGAGCCGAGTCCGAGGCATCTTGACGTCCTTGGGCTTTGGAGTACGGGCAGAGAAAGGTTGTTTTTCTGTCGAGGTGCCGACAGTCAGAACCGATGTTCTTATTCCGGAAAACTTGGTCGAAGAAATCGGCCGGATCTACGGTTACCAGAAAATTCCCGCCAAGCTGCCCCAGGTTATTCTCTCGTTGCCAACAGAGAACCGCGATATCTTCTGGGAGGAAAAAAGCCGGGATCTCTGGAAAGAAGCGGGTTTTTCCGAAGTTTGGAATTATTCTTTTTTGAGGAAAGATGACGCGCAGACATTCGGCTTCAAAACCGAACAACTGGTGGAGTTAAAGAATCCTTTGGATCAAAGCCGGCCCTATCTCGTTGGCTCGCTCTTGCCCAACCTCTTTTTGAACATCGCTTCTAATTCAAAGAATTTTGACGCAGTTAGGATCTTCGAGCTCGGGAAAGCTTTCCTGAGAAACCCCGACTCTTCTCCGACCGAAGAAAGGCGGATTGCCGCCGTGGCCTGGGGCCGCAGCCAAGCGGGCTGGACGGACTTAAAGGAGGGATTAGACTTTTTCTTTAAAGAAGTGGGAGTGACTCCGACTTACGAAAAGGGCCGGGGAGAGAGTGTTTTTGACTCCCAGGGATTTTTCCGGGTTCGGGTTGGCCGAAAAATAGTCGGCCGTCTGGGCCAGGTCAAGGAAGAAATCGCCACCGGCTTCAAAATTAGTTCGCCCCTTTACGCCCTCGAGATGAATTTCGAAAAGCTTTCTTCCGATTTTTCTGATCAGAAAGTTTATCGTCCTCTATCCAAGCATCCGGAAGCGAAAAGAGACTTGACGCTGCTCGTTTCTGAAAAAACCGGCGCCGAGGACGTCGTTTCCTTGATCCAGTCTTTGAAAATTACCCTTTTGAAAAAGCTGGAATTAGTCAATGTTTACCAGGGGGAAGAACTACCCACGCAGAAGAAGAGTCTTTCTTTCCGCTTGACTTTTCAGTCGGCCGAAAAGACTCTTTCGGCCCAAGAAGTGGAAGACGTTTTAAATAAGATAATCGAAAAATGCCAGTCTCGCGATTGGCTGATTCGACAATAGCGATCTGGTATGGCTAAAGCAAAAAAGCTCAAAACGAAAACGAAAAAGGTTGCCCGAATCGTCAAACCAACAGTGGATTCTTACACGGCCGCCGACATTTATGTTCTCGAGGGTTTGGAACCGGTGCGAAAGAGGCCGGGCATGTACATTGGCTCAACCGGGCCGGATGGTTTACACCACCTCATTTGGGAATGCGTGGACAATTCTCTGGACGAGGCGATGGCCGGTCACGCTAAGAATATTGAGGTGGCGCTGCTCAAGGGCAACCGCGTCAAAACCACGGATGACGGCCGGGGAATTCCGGTGGAGATCCATCCGCAAACCAAAAAATCGGCCCTGGAAACCGTTATGACCACGCTTCACGCCGGCGCCAAGTTCGGCAGCAAGGCCTATCAGGTGGCGGGGGGCCTGCACGGCGTCGGCGTTTCCGTTGTCTGCGCTCTCTCTCGCTGGATGAGAGTCGAAGTCTGCCGCCAGGGATTCCGCTATGCTCAAGAATACGAAAAAGGCAAAGTGAAGACTCGGGTCCAGAAACTCGGTCCCTGCCGGGGCTCGGGCACGAGCGTCAATTTTGAACCAGACCAGGCGATTTTTACCGAAACGAAATTTGAGCTGAAAAGGATTTTGAACCATTTACGGCAACAAGCCTACCTGACGCGCGGCGTCAAGATTAACGTGGTGGATGAAAGGGGAGAGGAGAAATTGACCTACGGATTTTACTTTGAGGGCGGCTTGAGATCCTACGTCAGATATCTCACCCGGGAATCAACCTTGCGCCAGCCCAACGTTTTTTACGGCGCGGGCGAAAAAAGCGGCGTCGCCGTCGAGGCGGCTTTTCAGTACACGGAAGAGGTGGAAGGCTACGAAGAGGCCTTTGCCAATAATATCTTTACACCGGAGGGCGGCACTCACCTGACGGGTCTCCGCGGCGCCTTGACCAAAGGCTTTAATGATTACGCGCGTAAGAACAATTTCTTGAAAGAAAACGAGGATAACCTCAGCGGCGAGGACGTGCGAGAAGGACTGGTCGGCGTGGTTTCCGTCAAGATCCGAGAGCCTCAGTTTGAGGGCCAGACCAAGGCCAAGTTGGGCAACGTGGAAGCCAAGGCCGCCGTCGAGGCCGTGGTCCTGGAGGCTCTGAATGATTTTCTGGAAAGGAATCCCAATGACGCTAGTTCAATCATCGATAAATGCATTCTTTCGGCCAAAGCTCGGAAAGCGGCCAAGGCGGCTCGAGAAACGGTTTTACGAAAAGGCATTCTCGACGGCCTGTCCCTGCCGGGAAAACTGGCCGATTGCACTTCCCGGAATCCCGAAGAGTCGGAACTCTACATCGTCGAGGGGCCTTCAGCCGGCGGTTCGGCCAAGGGCGGCCGCGACCGGAGGTTCCAGGCGATTCTGCCCTTGCGGGGCAAGATCCTGAATGTGGAGCGGGCCCGCCTGGACCGGATGCTGGAATCAAAAGAGATCAAGGCCCTGATCATCGCTCTGGGAACGGCCATTGCCCAGGATTTTAACTTGGAGAAGTTGAGATATCACCGCATCGTCATCATGTGCGATGCCGATTCGGACGGCAACCACATCAAGACCCTGCTGCTGACTTTTTTCTACCGCTATTTCCGGCCCTTGATCGAGAAAGGCTACCTTTACATTGCTCAGCCGCCGTTGTATAGAATCCAGGTAGGCAAGGAAGTCCGCTACGCCTATCTCGAAGACCAAAAAGAGAAAATCATCAAAGAAATCAAGGCCCAGAAACTAAAAGTAAAAACCATCAGCTCGGCTGACGAAGAAGCTTTTTCCGAGAGCGATCCCGAGGGGACGGAAAAGATCAAGGGCGTCAACCTCCAAAGGTATAAGGGCTTGGGCGAGATGAACCCCGAACAGCTCTGGGAGACGACGATGAACCCCGAAAATCGGATTCTGAAACAGGTAACGGTGGAAGACGCTCACCAATCGGATCGGATCTTCGACATCCTCATGGGCGACGAGGTTTTTCCCCGCAAAAAGTTCATTCTGGCCTACGCTCAGAAAGTCAAGAATTTAGACATTATTTAAGCGAAGCTGAGCCTTTTTGTTCCACAAAAAAGTAAAGCTGAACAAACATGGACATCCTTAATCGTCTGACCGTTTTCCTCAAGGAGGTGGGGCTCGAAACTAAAAAAGTCAACTGGCCGACCCAGAAAGAAGTTTTGCGCTACACGTTGCTCGTCATCGGCGTTTCCGTGGCTCTGGCGATTTTCTTGGGCGGCGTAGACTTCGTGTTTACGACGCTGCTAAACCGGGCTATATTAAGATAATGGCAAAACAAAAACTACCCCAGCAAAAGAATTGGTACGTCATCCACACCTATTCCGGTTACGAAGACGCCGTGGCCCGGAATTTGAAACAGAGGATTGAGTCTTTGGGCATGGAAGACAAGATTTTTAATGTCATCGTGCCCAAAGAAAAGAAGATCAAGATCAAAAACGGCAAGAGGCGGACGGCCGAAGAGAAAATCTATCCCGGCTACGTCTTGGTAGAAATGATCGTCACCGATGATTCGTGGTACGTTGTGCGCAATACTCCCAACGTCACGGGTTTTGTCGGCGCCGGCACCACGCCCATCCCGGTTTCGCCCCAGGAAGTGGACAATTTAAAAAAGAGGATGGGCGAGGCCGAACCGCGTTTCAAGATCGACGCCAAAGTCAATGATTTGGTTAAGATCACCGACGGCCCCTTCAAAGATTTCGACGGCAAGATTTCCGAGATCGACGAGGAAAGGGGCAAGCTCAAGGTCTTGATCAATATGTTCGGTCGCGACACCCCCGTCGAACTGGATTCGCTGCAAATTAAAAAAGTTTAACCTATGGCAAAAAAGATCAAAGCGATTATTAAATTACAGATTCCGGCCGGGCAGGCCACTCCGGCCCCTCCCGTTGGACCGGCGCTGGCCCAGCAAGGCGTTAATATCGCCGAATTCTGTCAGAAGTTCAATGAACAAACCAAGGCCCAAATCGGTTGGAAGTTGCCGGTGGAGGTGACGGTTTTCGAAGACCGCAGCTACATTCTCAAGGCCAAAACACCGTTGGTCACGGCTCTTCTGAAAAGAGCGGCCGGAATTGAAAAGGGTTCGGGAAATCCCAAAACGACGAAAGTCGGCAAGATCACTCGGACCCAGCTTCGCGAAATTGCCCAGACAAAATTGCCGGATTTGAATTGCGACACCCTCGAGGCCGCCGAGAAAGTTATTGAGGGCACGGCCAAGGGCACGGGCATTGAAATTGTATGATTAAAAATCCTCACCCCGGCCGATTTATCGTCTTTGACAGTTTGGATGGATCCGGTCAGTCAACTCAGGCCGCCAAGCTTTCGGATTTTCTACGAGAACCTCAGCAAAAACGTCTTTTCGGCCACACCGGAGTTCATCTGACGAAAGAGCCAACCCCCGGTTTAGTCGGTGGGTTGATCCGTGGGCAACTGAGCCATGAGTGGAAATCGGGTCCTGAATGCCTTCAACTTTTATTCTCGGCCGATCGTGCTCATCATCTGGAAAGGGAAATTATCCCCCTTCTGGAGAGGGGCGTTGCCGTCATTTGTGATCGCTATGCCTTTTCCGCGCTGGCCTACGGTTCTTTGGAGATTAAAGACTTTAATTGGCTTTTATCTTTACAAAAGAACTTTTTATTTCCCGATCTGACAATCTTTTTAAAAGTTCCTCCCAAAATCTGCGTTGAGAGAATGACGCAATCCCGCTATGAATTGACCCTCTTCGAAAAGGAGGATTTGCTCGTCGAGGTCTGGAAAAATTATGAGAAATTGGCCAAGAAATTTAAGCATAGAAATGTCCAGATTATTGAGAGCCGCGGGACGGCCGAAAAGACTTTCGAGAAAGTTAAGAAAATAGTCAGGAAAACTCTTCTGAATTAAGTATGCCTCTGAAAAAAGACATTCTCGAGGAGATCGCCAAATCCATCGACCACACCAACATCCGTCGGGACGCCAACGCCGACGACATCAAAAAAACCTGTCAGGAGGCCCGGGATTATAATTTCCGCGGCGTCTGCGTCAATCCGCGCTGGGTCAGGCTGGCCAAAGAAGAATTGGCTGGAAAAGACATTAAAGTCATTTGCTTGATCGACCCGCCCCTGGGCGTCAGTCCTCATCGCCTGCGGATTCAGGAATGCGAAAAGGCCAAGATCGACGGCGCCGACGAACTCGACGTAGTCATGAACCTGGTCGATCTGAAGTACGAGCGCTATCTGGAAATTCTCGGGGATCTGAAGGCCATTGCCCAGCTTTGCCCGACCAAAGTCATCATTGGTTCGGGCTACCTGACCGACCCGGAGGTGAAAAAGGCTTCGGAATTGGTCAAGCAGTCCGGCGCCATCTGCGTCAAGACGGCCACCGAAAAAGACCCCCTGGGCCATTCGGAGCTGACCGAGAAAGCCAAACACTTAAAGATTATGAGGGAAGCGGCGCCCGGTCTTTTGGTCAAGGCGGCCGGCGGCATTCGGTCTTACGCCGACTATCAGATGATGAAAGAAGCCGGGGCCAATCTCATCGGCACCAGCTTCAGTCTCGAAATCATGGAAGAGGCGAATCGAGTCGTGCGGTGAAGCCTAGTTCGAATCGTCTCTCGCCGGTTTGACAAGATAATCAAAAAAGATATCATGAAGTTGTATGGATAAAGAATTTTCGGGATTGGTGCAGTATTTAGACCAGAAATTCGGCGTGATCGACGCCAAGTTCATTAACTTACAAGAGGAAATCAGAGATTTAAGGCAAGATGTCAACGGTCTGCGCGAATCTATCCAGGCCCTGACTGTTTCCGTAGATAAGCTCGTGGGCGCGGTGAGTGATCTGAAAATCGAATACGCGGCGATGACGAACCAGGTCAATCGTCACGAAAAATGGCTCCACTTGGTGGCGGAAAAACTGGGCATTAAGCTGGAGTATTAAACTCCCCATAGCTTTCAGACATAAGTTTCGAGAACCAATCGCCAAAGAGGCGATTTTTTAGTGGAGTGAGTTTGAGATAATCATTGTGCGGTGAAGCTTCGAACGAGCCGAGCGGCGCGCTGAATCAGTCTGGACTGAGGCAGCCAAATGATT
>JACQQI010000012.1 GCA_016207115.1 Candidatus Nealsoniibacteriota bacterium | reverse complement strand
GCACCCCATCCCGCGCGCGACGGTCTCAATGATCCGGTCGCGCAACTCAGTCAAGGTAACCCGGGAGACTGAGTCCGGAACGCCCCAAACTTCAACAATTGGCATTGTGTCCTCCTTACTAAACTTGGAATGATCTTTCTTTGCGTTACTGCGGCGCGCCGCAGTTCCAGCACGGCTTTTCGCTCGTCTCGATCGCTGCCCCGCAATGGGAACATTTCTTCTCGGCGGCCGGCGCCGCGCTGGACACGACGCCAACGATCTCAATGATGCGCAGATGGGACAGGGTAGAAGTGCGCGGCGGGATCAATTCCACCTCGACTTTTACCTGACTTCCGACTTGTCCGGCAGAAAGTTCTTGATAGCCGGGGGTATCGGGAGTCACCGGTACATCTTCGGAGACACCCATTGCGCTGATCGAAATCGTCGAAACGTCACGCGCCAGACTCTTGATCGCTCCTGTCGCTTGCATGGCATCCTCCTTTGTGCCTCAGATTGTGTGCTGAAATAATAACATACTAAATCTGATCCGTCAAGGACGCATCGTGAAAACAAAAACCGCCACTGGGACGGCTTTTTTCCTGACGGTTAACGGCGCACCTCGCAGACCCGGAAGATCTTTTTATCCTTTAGCCATTTGACGACGCTCTTTTGCAGAGAGGAGGGCAAAACCCGTTTTGTCCTGAATTCAACCAGCGGAAGAAAGGTAAAATCAAGATGGTCTTCCCGGCTTTTGTCTTTAACCCGATTGGCCCAAACCTGAAAAACCAGATTGATCTCGTGGTGCGCTTCTCCTTTCTCCTGGTAGATATTCTCCGTCAAACCGATGAAGGACGCTTTCTTGACTCTAATATCCAACTCTTCTTTCAGCTCCCGCTCGAGGGCTTTTTCGGCCAGTTCTCCGTACTCGACGTGGCCGCCGGGAAAGAAGTAATGCTGGTTTAGCCGGTGATAGCAGACCAAAACCCGGCCCCGGCTTATGATCACCGCCCGGACGCAGACTTCAAAACCTTGATGGCGCCTTTTCATAATATACTTGGCGGGCCAAGCGCAATTACTCTCTATTCTCCTCGGCGTGGGCTGTAATCTCAAGGTTGCAACTCTTGTACTTCCGGCACCAATCCTCGCACTTTCTGGCCCATTCCCGGCCTGTAGTGAGCGAAGTCGAACTATCGGCATAGTGAAAACCGCACTCCCCGCATCTGTAATACTTTTTGCCGTCTTTTTCTATTTCTTCGGTCATAAAATTACTCTATCAAAAAAGCCTCTTCGGCGATTTAATCTTGTGTTAAGCCGGGCTTAGCACAACCCACACAGAAGCTCATTCGTCTTTCAGTTGTTCTTTGATGGCTTTAAAATTATTTTTAAGGTCGCTCAGCCGATGGCGGTTATAAACCGCCACGGCTGGGTGATACAAGGGAATGACGGTGTAATGTTTCTTGGTCAGTGGATCCTGAACCGCAAATTTCCTGCCCCTCAACTGGCTGATACCCAGCTGGCTTTCAGGCACGCCAAAGTATTCTAAGACAAAATGGGCTGAGTGGTTGCCCAGGGTGGCAATAACCTGAGGCTCAATGATGGCGATCTGCCGCAAAAGATAAGGGGCGCAGGCTTTAACTTCCTCCGGAGCCGGTTCCCGGTTGGCCGGCGGCCGGTCTTTCAAAATATTGGCGATGTAGACGTCTTCTCTTTTGACGCCAATAGAGACTAATAGCAAATTCAAGATTTGACCCGCCTCGCCGCAAAACGGCACGCCCGTTTTATCCTCGTTGGCCCCCGGCGCTTCGCCGATGAACATGATTTGGGCGCTGTGGTTTCCCTGACCGACGACCGGCAGGGTCCGGGTCTTGTAGAGCGAACATTTCTGGCACCGGATAACTTCCTCTTTGATCGCCAAAAGCAGATTGTCTTTCTCGTTTTCGCTCATGTTTTATCTTGTGCTAATCCTGGCTTAGCGCGCGCAGTTAATTAAGGGCCCAAATTGAATAATTCAGATACGAGGCGAAACTAACCCAGAGAAGATACGGCACGAGCAAATACGCCGCTGGTTTAGAGATTTTGTAAAAGACAACTATTGTCCAGACGATTGCGAACCAAAGCAGAACGATATTAATCAACGCCCCGCCGGGATTTTTGAGGCCGAAAAAGATAATCGACCAAACGGCGTTTAAAAACAGCTGCAGGCCAAAAATGGTCAAAGCTGCTTTTACCCTGAGCTTTATCGAAGAGCTGCCTTGATCCCACTGCTTCCACACAAGCCACGCACTTACGCCCATCAGCGCGTAGAGTACCGTCCAGACGGGACCGAACAACCAGCCCGGCGGATTCAGAGCCGGTTTTGCCAACCCGGCGTACCAGCCGGGAATCGCGGAAATGGTAAAAACCGAGCCGATGAGACCGGCGGCTTCGCAGACGAGAACGGCTACGACGAGTTCGGAAAGGTTATTCAGCTTCATTCTACCCTTATCCTATCACAAAACCCGTCTCGGGCAAAAACCATATGTTGTGCTTAACTTAGTTAAGCACAAGCACAATTTTCCGCTAAGTTGCTCGGCCCGACCGAACAATAAAAGGTTCCTGACCCCTTTTCCCTCATTTAAGCTAAAAAGGCTAAGCTCCTTGAAATGCTTAACGTCTATTTGTAAAAATGCGGGTTGATGAACCTTGCCAGGGCGAAAATCACTGATTTTTCAAAAGCGTCTGTTCTTGGAATTAAATTATTCGTTAAAACACCGACTGTTCCTTGTTTTTGCTTTGTGTTGTGGCCTCCAATGAACCCGTCCATCACCGGGCCAAGCTCTTTCCCTTTTCTGATCTCTGACGCAACTTTTTCTGGTAATAACAATCCTCCGCCGCCACCGATTCCAATTTCTCCTTTTTTGTCTATGGCAACAACCCAGCCAGAAACGAACATGCCAAACTTGGAGTCAGAGACGCAGCCCTCCAGGCCAATACCAAGATCGGCACCGGCTTGTTGCCGGGACAGCCTTGCCCTGTTTGTAGCGCCCTGGATGGCCTCTTCGTTTGACCGAGGCTGGTTACTCACGCCCGAGTCAACCTCTATTCCTATAACTTCTGCGCCCGGCCAAATCTTTTGAACGGAATTTTCAACTGCCGCTATCTTCACCGGATTTTTTGACCCCACGCTTATTTTCATAGCACAAAGTGATATATCAGACAGCGTATACTATACCGCCAGCTATAATTCAACTAAGCTATTATAACTATTCATCAATTATTTTCTTGC
>JACQQI010000013.1 GCA_016207115.1 Candidatus Nealsoniibacteriota bacterium | reverse complement strand
GCGCTGGAAACGCAGGTTGCGATGATCACCCCAGCGCCCATGCCTGTCATCATGCCGGAACTGTACATTTCGTTTGATCCGGCCATGCCGAGTAGCCGTACCGTAGCGCCCGGCAGAACAAATGTCGAGTTCGTTCGCCTCGAATTCGCCGCCGTCGGCGAGACCGTAATTCGTGGCTTGAGCATCTCGCGCAAGGGCGGAACCGATCAGGATCTGCAAGAAGTTTCTCTTTTTGACGGTTCCACCCAATTGTCGTCGTCCAAGCGCATGGACGACGGAAAGACCCACTTCGATGGTCTCAATTGGGTTATTCCGGCTTACACAGTCAAAACACTGACTGTGAAGGCTACGATTTCTGGAACAGCGGCTGTCGGACACGAAATCCGACTCGGTATTAACAGCGGGAAAGACATTAATACCGACACGAATTTGGACGGTCTTCTTTTCCCGATCATGGGCAACGCCATGACCGTTCGTTAAGGCAAGTGCGGTAAACCCAAAACGAAAGGCCCCGTTTCGCGAGAGCGGGGTTTTTCTATTCGACTGGATTTTTGAGGCAAAAATGCTATATTTAAGCATATGGCAGACACTTATGATCTTATCATTATCGGCGGGGGGCCGGCCGGGATTGCGGCCGGGATCTACGGGGCGAGAAAGGCCTTGAAGATTCTTTTATTAACCAAGGACTTTATCGGTCAGACCGGAAAGACGGCCTGGGTGGAAAACTACCCCGGGTTTTTGGAAATTTCCGGATCGGATTTAATGGGAAAATTCAAGGAACACCTGCAGAAATTTCCGGTGGAAATCAAAGAAGGGGAGAAGGTCAAATCCTTGGTCAAAAAAGAAAGCGTTTTCGAGATTGGATTAGAGAATAACGGAAAATACCTTGGCCAAGCCGTCATTGTGGCCGGCGGCCGAAAGCCGCGCCTTTTGAATATTCCGGGCGAGGCCGAATTTTCGAACAAAGGCGTTTCTTATTGTTCGATCTGCGATGCCCCGCTTTTTAAGAATAAAGAGGTGGTGGTTGTCGGCGGCGGCAACGCCGGTTTTGAAGCGGCGATCGATCTATTACCCTACGCCCAGAGGATTTCTATCTTAGAGATCGGCGCCAAAGTAATTGCTGACGAGATGAGCCAACGGAAGGTGGAAGGTTCTGGCCGAGTGGAAATAATTTTAGAGGCCAAGGCCCTGGAAATCAAAGGAAAAAAATTCGTTGAGGGATTAATTTACCAAAATCTCAAATCGGGTGAAGTCAGAGAATTATCCGTTCAGGGAATTTTTGTCCAGATCGGCTCTTTGCCGATGGTGGAATTTCTCAAAGATTCGAATTTGGTTGAATTCAATCAGTCGGGTGAAATCGTCGTTGATCCGAAAACCGGCGCCACTCGCACCGCTGGACTATTCGCCGCGGGCGACACGACTGATGTCAAATACAAGCAAATCGGCGTGGCTGTCGGGGAGGGGATTAAAGCGGCTTTGTCGGCGCACGAACATTTGCAAAGGCAATAACGATTACGATATATAAGAAGAATCTTAGCCTCGCTAGGGCGAGGTCGAGCACTTCGCTTGCCATGAAATTCCACAGAATCAAAAAAATTACCGCCAGGAAGATTTTAGATTCTCGGGGAGAGACGACAGTGGAGGTGGAACTTACGGCCGACGGGAGAACGGTTCTGGCTTCTTGCCCCTCAGGGACGTCGGTGGGGAAATACGAAGCCCCGGTTTTGAAAACCGAAAAGGCGGTTCTTAAAATCAATCAACTGGCCCGTTTGATCATTGAAAAAGAGTTCGACTCGCAGTCAGAGTTTGATCGATATCTTAAAAAACGAACTCGATTCGCGAATGTTAGTTTACCTCTTTCTCTGGCTTTCAGCCGGGTTTTCCGCACCCTGCCTCCTGTGTCAAAAAAGAAAACGCCCCGGCTGATGGTTTTAGCCTTCGAGGGTGGCGTCCACTCTGATTCTTCCCTGCGGATCCAGGAGTTTCTCATGATCGCTCGGAGCGTGAAGGAGGGGCTGAGATTTTACCGGGCGCTGAAAAAGAGCCTGGAAGAGAAGAGGATTGATACCGACGTCGGCCTCGAAGGCGGTTTTGCGCCCAACAACCTGAGCGACGGCCAAGCCCTGGAGATTTTGAGAAGCGTTTTGCCGGCCAAAACCAAGATCGGTTTGGATTTCGGCGGCCGCTATTACCAGGGGAGTCGATCGTCCTTGGCCAAGTTAATCAAGCGCTTTTCCGTTTTTGGGATCGAGGATCCTTTTGCCGAAGACGACTTAAAGAATTGGCGGGGTTTCTATCAAAAATACGGTCAAAAACATCTGGTGATCGGAGACGATCTGGTCGTCACGAACATTGGCCGCCTGGAGATGGTTTTGAAACCGAAACTAATCAATGCCGTCATTGTCAAGCCCAATCAGATCGGCACGGTTTCGGAAACCCTTGATTTTATCCGTCGGGCGAGACAGAATGAGTTAGCCGTTATCATTTCTCACCGATCCGGCGAAACCAACGATCCTTTTATCGCCGAATTGGCTCAAAGCGTGGGGGCGGATTTTGTGAAGTTCGGCGGCTTGTCGCGTGGCGAAAGGATGGCCAAATACAATCAGCTTTTAAAAGCTTAGAGAAAAATATCGTCATCATATGGAAAGAGTTTTTATCAAAGACGCGCCAAAAAACCTGGGCCAGAAGGTTAGGCTGATGGGTTGGGTCAATTCTTTGAGAGAACACGGCCGAGTGGTTTTTCTTGATTTGAGAGACCGGACCGGTTTGGTCCAGGTCGTTTTTCCGGAGAGCTCTCCGGACTATGAGAGAGCCAAAAAACTCACCCTCGAATCGACCGTCCTAGTTTGGGGCCAAGTTCAGGAGAGGCCGGGCAAAGCAGAGAATCCTAATTTAACCACCGGGAAAATCGAGATCTTGGCGGAAAGCCTGACGGTTTTTTCTTTAGCCCAACCCTTGCCTTTTGACACCAAGACCGACGGCCGAGAAATCTCCGAAGAGAAAAGGTTGCAATACCGCTATCTGGACCTGCGGCGGGAAAGGCTGAAGAATAATTTCCTTCTTCGCCACCAGATTATCAACTTCCTGAGGGCCTTTTTAACCCAGGAGGGTTTCGTGGAGATCGAAACGCCCATTTTGACCAAATCGACGCCCGAGGGGGCGCGGGACTACATCGTGCCCTCCCGGATTCAGAAAGGTAAATTCTACGCCTTGCCCCAGAGTCCGCAGCAATACAAGCAGCTCCTGCAGGTGGCGGGGTTCGAACGCTATTTCCAGGTTGCCCGTTGCCTCCGCGATGAAGACCCCCGAGCCGATCGGCAGCCCGATTTTACTCAGCTCGACATGGAAATATCTTTTGTCGAGAGGGAGGATGTCATGGCGCTGAACGAGAGGCTGTTGATCGAAATCGTCCGAAAGATTGTTCCGCAAAAAAAGATCCAGGAGATTCCCTTTCCGCGCCTGTCTTTTCAGGAGGCGAGGCAAAAATATCAGAGCGACCGCCCCGATCTCCGGCGGGACAAAAACGATCCCAATCTCTTGGCTTTCAGCTGGGTGGTTGACTTTCCTTTCTTTGAGAAAGATAAGCAAGGCGGCTGGACCTTTACCCACAATCCTTTTTCGGCGCCCCAACCCGAGCACTTGGATTGGCTGATGAAGAAAGAGAATATCGGCGAGATCATCACGACCCAATACGACATTGTTCTCAACGGTTTTGAGATCGGCGGCGGATCGATTCGAAACCATCGGCCGGAGGCCCTGAAAAAAGTCTTTGAAATCCTGGGCCGCAAAGAAGAAGATATCGAAGCTAATTTTGGCCACATGCTGAAAGCTTTTTCCTATGGCTGCCCGCCCCACGGCGGCATTGCCTGGGGCTTGGACCGATTCGTCGCCCTGCTCGCGAATGAAGAAAGTATCCGCGAGGTGATCGCTTTTCCTAAAACCGGCGACGGACGCGATTTGATGATGGGCGTTCCCTCGGAAGTCAGCCCGGAGCAACTGCGAGAATTGGGGATTAAAATCGTCGGGGAAAAGAATGAAGGGTGAAGAAACAAAAAGATTAAGATTTTTCTTTATCGGCCTAGGAATCAGTCTGGTCTTTTTTGGTTTTCTCAACGCCGGCGAGTTGAGATTGGAAAAATTCCTCTTCGGCCAGCTCTACCTGCCCCAGGAAACCTTCCTGGCCCAAGCCTCTCGTCCCAACCTTTTCCAAAAATTAGACATTAAAGCCCGCTCGGCCCTGGTGGTCAAGGTAGAAAGCGACGGACAGCAGACGGTTCTCTTCGACAAAAACTCGAGCCAGCCCCTGGCCATCGCCTCTCTGACCAAATTAATGACGGCGGTGGTTTCCCTGGAAAATCAGCCCCTTTCTAAGGAGGTGGAGATTTCTCCGAGCAGCGTTTCTCAAGAGGGGAGTTCGGGAAATCTCAAAGCCGGCGAGAGAATCATGGTCAAAGAATTGTTGAAAATGGCCTTGGTGGAATCGTCCAATGACGCCGCCGAAGCCTTGGCTGAAGTTTCGGGGCGGAAGGAATTCATCAATCTCATGAACCGCAAGGCCAGAGAATTGAGTTTGAGGTCAACTCATTTTTCCACGCCCACCGGCCTCGAAGCCGAAGATAATTTTTCGACCGCTCGCGACCTGGTTAATCTGACGATTTTCATCCTCAAAGATCATCCCTTCATCCTGGAGATTTCGGCTCAACCGTCGGTCATCATCTTGAGCGAGAATGATCGGCCGCACCACCGAGCCTTTAACACCAACGAACTCTTGCTTTCTCTTGCCGGAATCGAGAACTGGAAGATCGTCGGCGGCAAAACCGGTTACACCGATGAAGCTGGCGGCGGCGTCATTCTGGTGACCAAAGATCGGAATGGAGACTATTTCATCAATCTGGTCCTCGGCGCCGATTCTCACGAGTCTCGTTTCTCCGAATTAAAGAAGTTGGTCCAGGCTTTTAACTGAAATCCATGCCCTTTTCCGGTCTCTCTTTCGACGTCATCAAAATCTTAACCGCTGGCACCCTGGCTTTCGTCGTGGCCTGGCTTTTGTCTGGGCCGCTGATCCGCTTTCTCTATAAAAACAAACTTTGGCGCAAGGAGGCTCGCCAGAAAGCCATCGACGGGGGAGACCTTTCTTACTTTCAGAAATTTCATTCAGAGGATGAGGTCAAGACGCCGAGATTTGGCGGCTTGCTCATCTTGGCCTCGAGCTTAATCTTGATCATTTTATTCTTTGTCCTCGACCAGGTCAGCGATCTCGTCGTCTTTGAGAAACTCAATTTTTTGAGCCGCAACCAGACCTGGTTACCCATCTTTACTTTGGTGGCCGCCTCTTTGTTAGGATTGACCGATGATTTATTGCAGGCTTTGGGCAAGGGGAAATACGTTGGCGGAGGACTGAGCCTGGTTTATCGTCTGAGTCTAGTGGCCGTCATCGGCCTGATCGGCGCCGGGTGGTTCTACTTTAAGCTCGGCGGGCACACCCTGCACATTCCCGGCGTGGGCAATCTGGAGATCGACGGTCTTTATATCCCCCTGTTCGTCGTGACGATGATGGCGGTTTATTCTGGCGGCGTCATCGACGGCATCGATGGCTTGTCGGGCGGGGTCTTCGCCACGATTTTTGGCGCCTACACGGGCATCGCCATCTTTCGCCATCAGATTGACCTGGCCACTTTCCTAGCCGTGATTCTGGGCGGATTGCTGGCTTTTTTGTGGCACAATATCCCGCCGGCCCGATTCTACATGGGCGAAACCGGGGTTTTGGGACTGACGGCGACCCTGACCGTCGTCGCTTTTCTGACCGATTCGGTTTTGGTCTTGCCCATCATCGCTTTTTTGCTCGTCGTCGAATCGGCTTCGGTCATCTTACAGTTGCTTTCTAAAAAATTGAGAGGCAAAAAACTCTTTTTGGCCGCGCCCATTCACCATCATTTCGAGGCCAAGGGTTGGCCCAGCTATCAGGTGACCATGAGGTTCTGGATCATCTCCATGGTCACGGCCATGATCGGCGTCCTGATCCGACTCTTCGGCTAGCAAAATGAAGTATGAGCTTTTAAGAAAAAAATATCCTCAATTTATCTACGAGAGCTTTTCTTGGAAAGTCGAAGGAAAAGCCCTGCGGATTTTTTTTGATTTTAGGGTTCCGCCCGACATCCGTTTTTTTCCGGAGTTACTTGTCGAAAACATCGATCCTGTCCGCTTAAAAAAACTGGAGTGGGGGATTGTCGACAATCTCGTTTTCAATCTGGGCCTGATCGAATCTCTCTCTTACTGGAAAGCCACCGCTTCACCCGAGATTTTGGTTCGGGCTGGTTCCTTGAGCGAAAAACAAGTGTCGTGGTGGCAAGATTTATTCCGGGCGGGTCTGGGACAATATTTCTTTGAAAACAAAATCGATTTCCGGAGCCGTGGCTTTTTGGAGATCAGTTTTCCCTTTAAATCCCGCAGTTTCCGTCCGCCGCACCTGGATTTAAAAAAAAGATTCCTGGTTCCGTTGGGCGGCGGCAAGGACTCCATCTTGACCCTGGAACTCTTAAAGGGGAATCGAAAAAAGATCCGGTGTTTTTCTTTGAATCCCAACTCGACCACGGAAAAGATTTTAAATCTGGCCGGCGCCGCCGAATCGGTCGTCGTGCAGCGGCAGATCGACCCGCGGCTGTTAGAACTGAACCATCAGGGTTTCCTCAACGGCCACACGCCCTTCTCGGCCTACCTGGCTTTCTTGAGCGTTCTCTCGGCGGTTCTTTTTGACTGCCAGGACGTCGCTTTCTCCAACGAAAGATCGGCCAACGAGGGCAACGTCAAATATCTTGGCCAAGAAATCAACCACCAGTATTCTAAGAGCTTTGTTTTTGAAAAGAAGTTTCGGGAATACTGCCAGCAACACCTGGTGCGGGGAGTGACCTATTTTAGTTTTCTGCGACCGCTCTACGAATTGCAGATCGCCCGGCTTTTTTCGCGCTACCCGAAATACTTTAAGGCCTTTTTGAGTTGTAATCAGGCCCGGGCCACCCAGTCGGGCACCCGGATGCCCAGCGGAAAATGGTGTCGGCGTTGCTCCAAATGCCTCTTTGTCTTCGCCTGTCTTTATCCTTTCTTGGGGGAAAAAAAGACGGCAGAAATCTTCGGGGAAGATCTTTTTGAGAAAAAGGAATTATTGCCCGTCCTCCAAGAATTGATCGGCGAGAAGAGCTTTAAGCCTTTCGAGTGCGTCGGCACCAGAGAAGAGAGTTTGGCCGCCCTCTATCTGAGCCTGGAAAAGAAAAGATGTCAAAAGCCTTACCTTCTAAATTATTTCGCAAAAGAAATTCTGCCAAAATATCCCAATCTGAGGGCTGAATCAAGGCGGGTGTTGGGTTCCTGGAATTCTCAGAATAACCTGCCGCCGGAAATGAAGTCATTACTGAAGCACAAATTATATAATGAGACTTGATGCTTGGCGGGATAAAAAAGTTTTGATATTGGGTTTTGGCCGGGAAGGCCAAGACAGCCTTTTGTTTTTGAGAAGGATTTTCCCCGAAAAAATCATCGGGATTGCCGATCAGAAAGAGAAGAGGGCCCTGATCGCGGAAATCCGAAGATTGACCAAGAAAGAGGGTCAAATCAAGCTGCGCGCCGGCAAAAACTACTTGAAATCGCTCAAAGATTACGACGTCATCATCAAGGCGCCGGGGGTGGCGCCCAAGACGATCAAGCCGTTTATCCGACCGGGGCAGGAAATTACCTCTCAGACCCAAATCTTCTTTGAAAACTGTCCGGGGAGAATCGTCGGCATCACCGGCACGAAGGGCAAGAGCACGACGACGTCGTTGATCTATCGAGTCCTGAAAGAGGGAGGATTAAAAGCTCATCTGGTCGGCAACATCGGGCAACCGGTTTTGTCCGCGCTCTTTAGGGCCCGCCCCGCGGACGTTTTTGTCTACGAACTTTCCAGCCACCAACTGATGAATCTGAAAAGATCTCCTCAAGTGGCTGTCTTTCTGAATATCTATCCCGAGCACCTTGATTATTACCAGAGTTTTGCGGAGTACTTGAGGGCAAAACAGAATATCTGTCGCTATCAGGGCGCAACCGATTTTTTCCTTTTTAATCCTCAAGACCGGAATGTTTCAAAAACACAGAAAATTACCCGAGCCAGGAAGGTGGCGCTGGATCCGGAGCGGGCCGAGAGATTCTTAAAAAAGTGGGGGAGAACCAAACTCGTCGGCCGTTTCAATTTTCTGAATCTGGCGGCGGCCATTGAAGTCGGCCGGATCTTTAAAATCCCGGAGAAGAAGATTGCCCAAGCCATTAAAGATTTTAGCCCCTTGCCGCACCGCCTGGAATTGGTGGGGGAGTACCGGGGCATAAAGTTCTACAACGATTCTCTGGCGACGATCCCCGAAGCGACCATCGCGGCCCTGGATGCTTTGGGTCCCCGAGTCGAGACGATCTTTCTGGGCGGTTTTGACCGCGGCCTGGACTTCAGAAAACTGGCCGCCAGAATCATGAAGAGCCAAATCCAAACCTTGATTCTCTGGCCCACGACCGGGCAGAAGATCTGGCGCGCCATCGTGCGGACTAATTCGGGGAAAGCCCGCTTCTTCAATCATTTTTTTGTTGTTAATATGGAGGAGGCGGTAAAATTGGCTTTCCGTCACACCCGCCGGGGGAAGATTTGTCTTCTTTCCTGTGCTTCGCCCAGCTTTGGTCTTTTCCACGATTATCAAGAAAGGGGAGAGCTGTTTAAAAAATGCGTTCGTCAGCAGGGAAATAAACAAGTTTGATTCTGACGAAATAAACCGTGAAAACCTTCAAAAAACCGGATTCCATCCTTTTGGTGGCCAGCCTGACGCTGGTGTTGCTGGGCGTTTTGATCCTGGCCAGCGTTTCCGCGGTTTTCTCCATTGAGAGATTCGGAAAGCCCGATTACTTGTTAAATCATCAACTGCTCTACGGCTTAGCGCCGGGTTTATTTCTGGGCCTGATCGCTTTTCTGATTCCTTTGGAAAAGATAAAAAAGATCAGTCCTTGGATTTTCGTCTTTAATCTTTTTTTTCTCGTCCTTTTGATTTCTTCACGCCTAGGCCTGAACCTCGTGGGCGCTTCTCGCTGGATCGGCCTGGGGCCGGTCAATTTTCAACCCTCCGAATTTTTAAAGATCAGCCTGATTCTTTATCTGGCGGCCTGGCTGACTCGGCCGGAATCTTCTTCCGCGGCTCCGAAGGTTGCGAAAAAGCCTTGGGACAAATTGAGTCCGGGGCTGCCTTTTCTTTTCATTCTCGGCCTGGTGACCCTGTTGCTGGCCCCGCAGCCGGACGTCGGTACCCTAAGCGTGGTGGCTTCAATTGCCCTGGTCGTCTTCTTCCTCTCGGGGACCCCGTGGTGGCAAAATGCTTCTCTCTGGCTTCTGGGGGCGGCGGCCCTGGCTTTCCTGATCAAAATCGCTCCTTATCGCTTGAACCGCTGGTTAGTCTTCTTAAATCCGGACCTGGACCCCATGGGCCGAGGCTATCAATTAAAGCAGGCTTTGATCGCCATTGGTTCGGGCGGGTTTCTCGGCTTGGGCCTGGGTCTGTCGCGGCAAAAGTTCGGCTTCTTGCCGCAAACGATCGGCGACGCTATTTTCCCGGTTTTTGCCGAAGAAGCCGGTTTTTTAGGAGCGCTAATTCTCATCTCGGTTCTGCTAATTTTTGTTTGGCAGGGATTCCGGGTCAGCCGATTGAATAAGGATAAATTCTCCCAACTAGTGGGCGCCGGCCTCTCTTTCTGGATCGGTTTCCAGGCCCTGACCAACATTTCTTCTTTGGCGGGGCTCTTGCCCCTGACCGGCGTGCCCCTGCCTTTCGTCAGCTACGGCGGCTCCCATCTCGTGGCGGAGTTGATCGGAGTGGGAATATTATTAAACATTTCCAGAGAAACATGAAAATCGTTTTGACCGGCGGCGGCTCGGGAGGTCACGTTTTTCCTCTGATCGCCGTCGTCCGAGAAATCAAAAGTCTTTATCTGCAAAAAAGGCTGGCGGAAAGCCGGGACGTTTTCGGCGAGTTTAAAGACAAGAAGAGCCCGAAGAGCGAAGGCTTGGATTTTTATTACCTTGGCCCCCGCGACGAATTTAGTTTGATCTTACTGTCTCAAGAAGGCGTCCGGACCGAGGAAATTTCTGCGGGGAAATTACGGCGCTACCTGACGGCCAAGACTTTTTTCGAAAACCTGGTGGATATCTTTTTCCGAGTGCCCTGGGGAATCTTGCAGTCCTTTTTCCGCCTTTTCTTCTTTGCGCCGGACCTCATCTTCAGCAAAGGCGGCTACGGCTCTTTCCCGGTAGTCCTGGCCGCTTTTTTCTTGCGCATCCCCATCTTTCTGCACGAATCCGACGTAGATCCCGGCCTCAGCAACCAGATTCTTTGCCGTTTCAGCCAGAAGATTTTCGTCTCTTTTCCCAAGACCGAAAGATTTCCTCTCTCAAAAATGATTCTCGTCGGTAATCCCATCCGGAAAGAGATCCTGGCGGGCAGCCCGTCAGAGGCCAAAGAACTTTTTAAATTAGCCGGCGGCAAGCCCGTTCTTTTGGTCTTGGGCGGTTCTCAGGGGGCCCAACGCGTCAATGATCTGATTTTAGCCATCCTACCCAGCTTGCTGCCTGATTTTGAGATTTTGCATCAGATTGGCGAGAAAAATTTTCTCCAGGTTAAAGCCGAGGCCGACGTGACGGTCTCAGGTGAAATGGAGAGGTTCTACCATCCCTTTGCTTTCTTCCGGGAAGAAGAAGTCAAACAGGCTTACGCTGCGGCGGATCTGGTCGTCGGCCGGGCCGGCGCCGGCGTCATCTTTGAGATTGCCGCCGTCGGGAAGCCTTCTATTCTCATTCCTTACCCGGAAGCGGCGCAAGGACATCAATTAAAAAATGCCTATGCCTTTTCGGCCTCGGGTGCGAGCGTCGTCTTTGAAGAGGGCAATCTGACGCCGAATTTTTTCTTGGAGAAATTGGATTATTTGTTCTCTCGGCCCCAGGATCTGGAAAAGATGAGGCAGGCGGCGGTTAAATTCGCCAAACCCCAAGCCGCCCTGGAAATCGCCCAATACCTTTTCGCTTTCTTAAAAATGTGATTATTTAAAGGAAGAGGACAGATCGCCATGGATCCATCCATTGAAGACAAGACAGAGAAGGGAGTCCGAACTCGGTTTGCGCCTTCGCCCACCGGTTTTTTGCAGTTGGGCAATGTCCGCACGGCTCTCTTCGCCTATCTCTTTGCCCGGAAAAACCAAGGCGTTTTTATCCTGAGGATCGAGGATACGGACAAAGAGAGGTCAAGGCCCGAATACGACCAAGACATTCTGGAGACGCTGAGGTGGCTGGGCCTGAATTGGGACGAAGGGCCCGAAGTTGACGGCGGCTTGGGTCCTTATCGCCAATCGGAGAAATTAGGCATTTACGAAAAGTATCTGCAACGGCTCTTGGGCGAGAAAAAGGCTTTTTATTGCTTTTGCCCCGAGGAGGAACTGGAAACTTTCCGGCAATACCAGCTGAGCCAAGGCAACGCCGTGGTCTATTCGGGTAAGTGCCGCGACCTGCCGGAGGGCGCCGTGCAGGATAATTTCCGCCGGGGCAAGAAAGCCATCATTCGTCTCAAAAACAACCTGGGCGAGAAAATCGTCTTTGACGACCTCATCCGCGGCCGGATTGAATTCGATCCCGGGCTCATTGGCGACTTCTCCATCGCCAAAGGATTGAAAGAGCCCCTGTACAATTTTTCCTGCGTCATCGACGACTTTGACATGAAAATTACTCACGTCGTCCGGGGCGAAGACCACGTTTCCAACACGCCCAAACAAATCCTGTTACAGCGGGCCCTGGGCTTTCCGACGCCGAAATACGCTCATTTGTCGATGATTTTGGCGCCCGATCGTTCTAAATTGAGCAAGAGACACGGCGCCGTGCCGGCCCGGGAATACCGCCAAAGAGGCTACTTGCCCGAAGCTTTGATTAATTTCCTGGTTCTTTTGGGCTGGCATCCCGAAGACGAAAGGGAAATTTTTTCTCTCAAGAACTTGGAAAAAGAATTTTCTCTGGAAAGAGTGCAAAAGTCCGGGGCCGTTTTCAACGAACAGAGGCTGGACTGGCTCAACGGATTTTATCTGAGGAATCTTTCCCCGCAAAGCTTGACCGAAAAATGCCTGCCCTATCTGATCGAAAAAGGTTGGTTACGCGTGGCGGCGCAATCGGTTCCGGCTCAATTGCTGCCGCTGCCGACGGAGGAGAAATGGCGAGAGCAAGAATACGAGGTAGGGGAGAGTCGAGTCGTGGTCAACTTTGATTATCTGGCTCGGATCATCGCTCTCTATCAACAGAGATTGAAAAAAATATCCGAGATTGTGGAATTGACCGATTTCTTTTTTCAAAACAAGATTGTCTTTTCGCCCGAGCTCTTGCGCTGGAAGGAGATGAAAGACCGGGAGATCAAAGAGTCTCTTTCTCTCGCGGAAAAAGCTTTGGCCAAGGTCAAGCCCGAAGATTGGCAAAAGCCAAATCTGGAAACGGTTCTTCTTGGCGTCGCCGAAAAGATCGGGGATAGGGGAAAGCTGCTGTGGCCGCTGCGGGTTGCCCTGAGCGGCAAAGAAGCTTCGGCCAGCCCCTTTGAGATTGCCGAGGTTTTGGGTCAGTCCAAAACCCTCCAGAGGATCAAAGAAGCGAAGGTGCTTTTAGAAAAGAATAAAGGAATTTTAGCCTCGCTCGGGCGAGGTAAGAACCCTTCTTTTTAACTAAAAACATGAAGAAAACCATTTTTGTCTTTTTCGTCGTTTTTAGCCTAATTTACCCCTTTTCCGGCTTAGTGGCCCAAGGGTCGTCTCCGACCCCAATCGGCCCCCCAGAGAGCCTGGAAGAGCTTAAAAACGTGCTTTTAAGAGGCTGGGGAGCCTTTCCCGCGGCTTTCGAGGCGGCTCTAGGGGAAGCCCTATCATTCTGGCAGAAGCTTTATCAGTGGCTAAAGGGATGGTGGGAGGCAAACTGGGCGCAAGGATTCAAGGCCTGGGTTAACTCCATTTGGGAGAGGATCAGGGCCTTGTTTTCCCAGAGAGAAGCCATTTTCCAGGAAGAGTTGCAAAAGGAGAAAACCGAGATGAAAAAAGAGATTCCCGGTCTCCAAAAAACTCTCTGGGAAAAACTCAGAGAAGTTTGGCAGTAATCCACGGAAAGACGTTCCCAGAACGAGAGGGGGCTTGACTTAGCCCCTTGTTTTTGTGATTATGATAAATAGAGTATTCTTCGTAGAATGTATCTTTACCGAAGTTTAGCCTCACAAAATGAAACAAGATAAAACGCCCCTTCTAGGACACCTCAACGCCTTTTTGGAGTATTTGGACGTAGAAAAGGGTCTAAGCCTTAGGAGTCAGGAAACTTACGCTAGATTACTAAAAAAGTTTACCGACTGGCTGAAAGCTAACCATCTAGAGTCTCTTTTGCCCCACGAACTGAATGAAGACCACCTGAGAAAGTACCGTCTTTTCCTATCACAAACATTTAGCCGTCAAAGCAAGGAGCCGTTGAAAAAATCCACTCAGAATTATTATTTGATCGTCATCAGGAATCTTTTAGCTTATTTCGCTGATCGTGACATCATTTCCCTGCCTCCCGATAAGTTAAAATTGATAAAATCCAAAATCGATGAAAGAACCATCAAGTTTTTAGCGATTGAGCAAGTGGAAAAATTGCTTGCCGCGCCGGATACTTCCACAATAGCTGGTCTTCGCGATAAGGCCATCCTCGAGGTCCTATTTTCAACTGGTTTGCGGGTCGCTGAGTTAACGAACCTTAACCACGAGCAGATTAAAATTACCCCGGAGACTAAAGATTTGGAAATAGCGGTTATTGGCAAAGGTAATCGTCCCCGGCCAGTTTATCTTTCAAAGCGAGCAATCGATTGGCTCGGTAAGTATCTGACTAGTCGCCAAGATAAAGATCAAGATAAGGATAAGGCCTTATTTATCAACTACAAAGGACCAAAAACCGCTTCGCGGCGTCTGACCAGTCGCGCAGTGGAAAATATTGTCAAAAAATACTCGCTTTTGGCGGGAATGCCTGTTCTTACCACTCCCCACACTCTTCGCCATTGCCTTCATCCCTCGACCAGAATTGTTCTTTCAAATCAGATCATTTCTGCCAGAGATATTTTCTTCCATAAAGCCAGTGAAGCCCAAGTAATTAACTGGGGCACTCTTGAGCTGGAAAATTCGAAAATCATCGACAAAAATTTTCATATCACTCCCCTATTTTCTCTTTGGGCCGACGGCTACAACGTTCTTTGTTCCCCGGAACACAGACTTTTTACTATTGGGGAATCCGGGGTTAAGGAAATTATGGCGAAAGATTTGAAGCTTGGAAATTATATTATGGGCATTAAAGAATTTAACTTTGATAATGTCGCCCCATTCGTTAACCCTCGTTTTGCTAGGTTTTTAGGATATGCCTTTGGAGATGGAACCGTAAGCAGGGCTCGTCGAGCAGTTCTTTTAGACGATAAGGATAAGAGAAATCTGCAATTTTATCAAAACATTATCCGCGAGTTGTTCACCATAGATCCTGTTTTGCAAAAAAGTAAAAATAAGAATTCTTGGCAGCTAAAAATTTACAGCAAGGAATTAACTGAGTTCATGCTTGATATTGGTTTTGTCCCCGGAGCTAGGACAAGACGAATGCCGTTCGGAATTCTGTCCGCACCTCTCGATGAACTGGCAGCGTTTATAGCTGGCTATTATGATGCTGAGGGAAATTCAGGAACAATACGCTTTTTCTCATCGAGCGTTGATCTATTAAAAGATGTTCAGATGGGACTTTTGCGTTTTGGTATTGATTCTCATCTGCATTGTCGAGATAAAGTTTCAAGTCCTCTGGTGAAGATACCTTCTTCTAGCAAACATTACACCCTTTGCGTGCTACATCGGCCCGATCAGCTAAGATTTTCGCAATATATGAAAACCAGGAAAATCAAATCTTTGTGTCTAGAACCTGGTTTTGAGGGTGAAAAATTGCCCGTTGGTGAATTACTCGGAGCAATCAAAAAAGACGCCGCCAGAAAGAAAATTATTTGGGTCGAGAAGCTTAGAAAAAATCATCAGATTAATTATCTCGGGAGGTATTTTGACAACCTCATTCCCGTACGAGGAACGGTGAGAAAAATTATTACCCAGTTGGAAAACTCCGGTTATGACTCTGGGCTTCTGGCTATTCTAAAAAGAATCACCGACGCCGAAAATCTTAAATGGTTGAGGCTTAAAAAAAAGACAAGGCTGCCCTGGGGAAGATATTCTAGTTATGATTTCGGGATAGATCGTTATAGCGGTAATTTTATCACCGACGGTATTATCAGCCACAACTCATTTGCTACCGATCTTTTGACTCAAGGAGCTGACTTGCGATCTGTGCAAGAATTTTTGGGTCACAAAAACATCGGTACTACTCAAATCTACGCCCATGTCACCAACAAGATGCTACGAGAGATTCATCAGAAGTTTCACAGCGGCCGCCGATTGAAAAGTTGATCGAATCTAAAGTTGTTGTCGTCACATACGATTGTGTGTAACAGTGACAGAAAATCCGATATCGATATACAGAGAATCTGCTTACTAACGAAAAACCGGTCGGACCCCCCGCCGGTTTTTTAAATCAGTAAAATTTCTGACTGGCTTTTATCTAAAATCGCCCATGAGATATCGCCCCCACAAAATTTCTTTATCTGATCAACAAACTCATTAGCAGCTTGTTCGAGTACAACTCTAGAAGTCGGCGGTAATGCTTCGATTATTAAAAAGGCGTTATTCGTAGCTTCGGTCATTTTCGTTCTTTCTGCTTCTTTCCAGTTCCACCTTCGGCAGATAGCGCCGTTGTCGTCTTTGTAAATCACCTCGTCTTTATGAGGCGGTCGGGCTTCTTTCTCTCCGAGCAAAACAACTGGCGGCTCGCCATCATCGGCAAAAGTTAAGATAATGTCGCCAGAAATCTTGTCGACGTCTTCGCCGCCAACCGGAACAAGATATTTGAGGGAAACAAAATTGTAAATATCAACCAGTTTGTTGATGTGTCGAATATTCTCCCCTTTTAATACTCGTCTAACCAAATTCTCAATTGAGGATGGATAATCCTTGGGTTTGGCCCCGAATTTTCGATAAGCCTCTCTCCAGGCTAAAATGTTTGGATGTTCGGCCAGCGGTATCTGTCCAATCTTCTCTGATAGTTTTGATTCGGCGGATCGGAGAAATTCTAAAATTTCAGAGTTCTCTCCCGAATTATTAATATTTTTAACGACAACTATTCCCAGTAAAACGTCTGGATATTGTCCAAAAATGCGCTGATCTATTTTGAAAATCACATCATTTTTCTCAAGAATTGTTCAATCCTTTGTCTTTCCGCTTCCACCAATTCGCCGTCGTATTCGCCGCTGTGGGAAGTTTGGCGGCCGTAAGACGGTTTCTTCTGGTCGAGGTGTAGGCTGAAGATTAAGGTTCCCGGCTCTTTTTCCTCTTTGAGATAAAGGTGAAATCGGGGGTAATCGCGGCCCAGGGGCCGGACTAAATTGAATTCGCTTTCGGTTGACGTTCCTAATAAACGATAGCCGATTGATCGTCCGATGTTGACGATGCTGTCTCGCGGTCTCTGGCAGCTGAACTTCATTCTTTTTAAAGCGTCGGTGGAAAATACGGTTAAATGCTTTTCTTTTCCACCGGTTAATAGCGGGCACAATGCCCGATATATCGGATTTTATTCGTTATAAATTACGGGAGATTCGATCTGGATCGATTCTCTTTCTTGATAGCGAGCCGTCAAATAGCCGGTGGCGAAAGAAAGCAAAGAAAGCAGGGCAACCAATAGGGCGAGGATGACGTCCTGAGAGTGATCTTTGACAAAATTCACCAGTTTTGTTAGCATAAGAGAGTCTTAATTTTCACTGCGCTCAAAATAATCTCATATGGCTAAAACTAAATCGGGTGGATCTTCTCGGCTCGGAAGAAATTCTCGGCCGAAATATCTCGGCGTTAAAATTACGGACAATCAAACCGTCGGAGCTGGCATGGTCATTGTGCGGCAGCGAGGTACAAAATTCATCCCGGGTAAGAACGTGACTCGGGCCGGCGACGACACTCTCTTTGCTCAGAGACCCGGCGTGGTTAAATTCTCGACAAAGAAAATCAAGCGTTTTGATGGTTCCCGGAGATTAGCCAGCGTGGTTACTGTCGTAGAAAAAGAAGAATGAGTCGTTCGGAAATCCCAACTGGCTGACCACTCCCCTTTTTCTGACTGGAAAAGAAAACATCCCCCGTCCGGGGGCTGTTCTTTTTACCTCGCCCCAACGAGGCTAAGGCTTACTTATTCTTCTTCGTCGGCGGGTTTTTCTTCCCCGTTGATGATGACTTGAATTTGCGCTTCGAGATTATGTTCGAGCTTGATTCGAATCGGATACTCCCCTACTTCTCTGATCGGTTCGGCTAAATCCAGCTGACTCTTTTTTATTTCGAAACCCATTTCCTTGATTCTCTCCACGATCTTTTGGGCGTTGATCGTTTCAAATAATTGTCCTTCGGGTCCGATCTTGACCGTCAGGATAACTTCTTGGCCGTCGATCGACGAAGCCAATCCTTGGACCTTCTTGAGGTCTTCTTCCGCCTTCTGAGCCGTTGTTTGCTTCTGCAGCTCGACCCATTCCAGCATTTCCTTGGTGGCGACCTTAGCTAAACTCTTGGGAATCAGAAAATTGCGGGCAAAACCATCCGCCACTTCCTTGACATCATATTTTTTGCCGACCTTGTCGACGTCGGCCAAAAGCACGACTTTCATACAATTCTTATTCTAGCGAATCTCTTGGACAATTTCAAGGGCTTTGTCGAGTTGGGGATCTTTTTCTTTCTGGTAGTCTTCGTCGGTGATCTCGATTTTGACGTCCGGCGTCAGGCCGTGATCAGAGATGGACTGGCCTTTGGGGGTCAACCACTTGGCCACCGTAATTTTGAGGGTCGATCCGCCGGTCAGGTTCTCTAGCTCCTGAACCGATCCTTTACCGAAGGACGTTTCCCCCACCAGTTTTATCTGGCGGTTGTCGCGCAGGGCGCCGGCCAAAATCTCCGCGGCCGAAGCCGATCCCTGATTGATCAGAACGACCAAGGGCAGCTGAGAAAAGACGTCGTTGCCAAGAGCCAGATATTTTTTCGGTTCTTGCTTGCCGCCGAAATCTTCGATGGCCACCACGGAATCCTTTTCCAGGAAGAAACTGGCAATGTCTCGAGCGACTTCGAGGTAGCCGCCCGGGTTATTCCTTAAATCTAAGACGATTCTTTGGCTGGGCGTGCGCAGAATTTCTAGGGTCGTTTTTCGGAAATCGGCGCTAGCCTTCTCGGAGAACTGGTAGAGTTTAATGTAGGCCACGTCGTTGTCCATGACCTCCCATTTGAGAGAAGGGACTTCAATGACGTCGCGGATGAGCTTGAACTCCTTGGTGTTATTCCAACCCTCGCGGAAAATGACCAAGACAACCGAAGTACCCTTTTTCCCCCGAATTTTGCTGACGGCGTCATCAATGGTCATGTCGGTGGTGAAGACGTCGTCAATCTTGACGATCTTATCTCCGGCCCTCAGGCCGGCTCTTTGAGCCGGTGTGCCTTCGAGGGGAGAAATGACTTGCAACTGCCCCTTTTTTTGCCCGAGTTCCATGCCCACTCCTTCAAACTTGCCCGAGACGTCTTCCAGGAATTTTTTGCTCTCTTCGGGATCCATGAAAATGGTATAGGGATCGTCCAATGAGCGCACCATGCCCGCGATGGCGCCGTAGAGCATTTTTTGGTTGTCGAAGCGGTTTTGGTCAATGAATTTTTCCTTCAGGGCTTGCCAAGAATTCCAGAAAAGCGTGAAGTCCAAACTTTTAGCGGCGGGGTCGTTGGCACCCTGGGTGAAAATCTTGTTGATGATCTTTTTTTCGGCGTCTTTTTGTCCCAGATAAAAACCAAAAACGCCGCTCGTAGAAACGAGAACTATCAACGTCGCTATTCCCAGAGCTTTTTTCAGGCTAGACTGGATTTCCATAAAGCGGGTACGATATATCGCTATGCGTCATGAATATAGGATAGCAGAATTAAATCGGAAAGTCTATCCTTTTCTGCTTAAATAAAAACCCGCCTGGCTTCTTCCAAGCGGGTTTTTTGATTTCTTCTGAGCCGTCTCCTACGGCATCGGAGGTGGCCCTCCTTCGATGGTGATGACCACGTTACCAGCGCGGCTGCCGACGTAAATCCGGTCCAAGCCCGGATTCTCGGCGATCGCAAATGGGTCTGTCATCGGGACCCGCTGGATGACCTTCGAACCGACTGGATCGAACACTTGCAACTCGTTTTCGGCGGTCGCCGCGATATAGACTACGTCGCTGTTCTGCCCGATCAGGATTGAACCGCCATCGTGTGTGTTGCCGATCGGCAAATCCAGGCAAGGATCTATCGCCAAGCCGTCTTTGGTGAACTCAAAGACCTTGAGTCGGTTCACTTCTTCGAACTCTGGCGCATCTTCGGCTATCGTCACCCAGACGCGTCCGGTTTTGGGGTCAGCGGCGATAAAGAATGGCGATCCACCAGTGGGCACACCATTCAATTTTTTCGCTGGCACTTGGCTGATGTCAAATGCAATGACACTTTTCGCATCGCGACTCGTAGCGTAGAGTCGTCTGGACCAGGCATCAACAGCGATGCCCCAGGTACCCGAAGCGCCGGTGTCGAGGCATTCGGCCAGCTTGTTGCTGGTGGCGTCGATGATGGCGATTCGCCCCATACTGCCGTATAGGGCAATGTAGACCCGGTTGGCATTCGGATCGACCGCGACGTTAGTCGGTCCGCCATCGCACTGACCGGCAAGCTCAATGTCGCCCATTTTGGTCATCGTACTGGCGTCGATAACCGAAATGCTAGCACCCGCCGAGTTTGCGACAAAAACTCGGTCGTTAACCAGAGCCACGCCCCAAGGTTTATTCCCGACCAAAACCGTTTTCAGCGCCGTTTGTCCGACCTCGTCCCAGACGAACACCGAGTTTGTGCTCAAACTGGCGATGTAGAGGCGGTTGCGTGCCACATCGGATGCCATCCCTTTGGGTTCCTGCACCAGGATTGGGATCAGCGGTACGGGCGTAGGTGTTTGCGTCGGTGTGGCGGTAACGGTTGGTGGCGCCGGCGTAACTGTCGGTGGTTTAGGGGTTGACGTCGGCGAAGAGGTCGCCGTTGAGGTCGGTGTGTGCGTGGGGGTAGCCGTCCGCGTCAGCGTGGGGGTTGCAGTTGCGGTCGGCGTGGTGGTGAAAGTCGGAGGTGCGGGGGTGATTGGCGCGGGGCTGAGCGGGGGTGCGCAGAAAGCGAGGTAGACGAGCAAGATGAAGAGAACCACGAGGAAGAGCCAGATTCTCTTCGAGGGGAATTTTCTCGTGCCGTTTTTGCTGGGCATGGGACTCCTTTCTTCCAGCGGATTGGTGGTTTTCAGTTGACAATTTACTTTCGCGATCGAAGATTATAACACATTAATAATTACAGTCAATGGCTTAAATTCCGTGGTTTTCAATGCTTTTCCTCAACCAAAAACCAACCTTTTCCGGTCGGTTTTATCCCCTTCTGTCTCTGAGGGCAGTAATCTTACTTCGTCGGCGTCGGCAAGGAGCAGCCCGTCTTTTCCGCTAAGGCTTTCAGGCTGGTCACGGCCGCCAGCCGGCTGCCATCGGCGAATTCCCAGGTGGGATAGCCTTCGATCTTCTTTTCCTGGCAAACGGCTAGCTGAGACCGTCCGTCCGGAGAAGAACATTCCACGTAGGGCAGTTGTTTGGCGGCCGAGCCGAACATTTCCTTTTGCGTCTGGCAGTGAGGGCACCAGAAGGCACCGTAGAGAACCGCTTTCTTTTCGGTCAGGCAGCGGACAAAAGGATCAAGGTTGGAAACAGAGGTTGGTTTCAAGTTCGGCCAGAGCTTTAAAACAATCAATCCGCCCGCGATTACGACGACGATTGTCAGGATGATGATTTTTGTTTTCATGGTGTTCGGTTATAGCGCCTACGGCGATATATCGGGCTACTGTCCGCTATTGTCTGGTGCCCCCGGCAGGGCTCGAACCTGCGACCATCAACTTAAAAGGTTGCTGCTCTACCAATTGAGCTACGGGGGCCGTTCTCTTACCTCGCCCTAGCGAGTCTAATTTTTATTATATACCCTCTTCTCGTATTTTTTTCAACAGCTCTTTTTGCTTCGGGCTCAACCTTTGGGGTATTTTGATGTCCAGGTGAACGTAGAGGTTCCCTTGGCCCTTGCCGCGGAAATGGGGAATGCCTTGGCCGGAGAGCCTCAGCATTTTCCCCGGCTCGGATCCGGCCGGGATCACCAGGATGATTTTTTCCTTGGCCAGGTTGGTGATCTCGACCTCGTCGCCGAGAGCCAGCTGGGAAAAAGACAGGGGCAGCTCCAAGAAAAGATCATCTCCTTTTCTTTCAAAGGCGGGATGAGATCGCACCAGGATTCGGACGTAAAGGTCGCCCGGCCTTTTGCCTTTTTTGCCCTGTTCTCCGCCCCCTTCGATTTTGATGATTTGGTTCTGGTCGACGCCGGCCGGGATGAAAATCTTGACCCTCTCCCGATCTCTGATTCGTCCCTCGCCGTGACAGACGTTGCAGGGCTTCTCCGGCTTTTTCCCTTCACCCTGGCACTCGGGACAAGTGACAAAACCGGTGAAAGAGCCGAAGACGGTTCTTTTGATCTGCTGGACTTCGCCGAGGCCGCGACAGGAAAAGCATTCTTTGACCCGAGATCCCGGCTCTCCGCCCGAGCCCTGGCAGCGGCGGCATTTGATGAATCTCTCGAGAGAAATTTCTTTCTCTTGAGCCCGCAGAGTTTCTTCTAGAGGGATGTCGAGGGCGATTTCGATATCTCTTCCCCGCTGAGACTCCTTTCTTTTCGGGGAACCGCCGAAGCCGAAGAATTCTTCAAAGACGTCGCCCAAATCAGAAAAGTCGAAATCGGCGTTTTCTTGTCCCGGCTGGTTGCTGCCAGACCAGTTAAACCCCCAGTTCTGGCCCGGCGCTCCGCCTGCGCCAAAAGCCGAGCCGAATTGATCATATTGAGCTCGTTTTTGCTGGTCCGAAAGAACCTGGTAGGCCTCGCTGATTTCTTTGAATTTTGCGCTATCGCCGCCTTTATCGGGGTGGTGCTTGTGAGCGAGCTGATGGTAGGCCTTGCGGATTTCTTCGCTGCTGGCGTCTTTCTTGACGCCGAGAATTTCGTAGTAGTCTTTGGTCACCTTGAATTGAATCTATATTAATTGTTTCCCGGTTCTTCTTTTTTCTCTTTGTACTCCCCTTCTTCCGCCGCCGGCTCGGTTTTGGACTGATCGGATGACTGGCGGTAGACCTGTTCGCCGATCTTCTGGATGGCTTGGGAGAGATCCTGGGTTTTGGCTTTGATCTCTTCTACATCGTCGCCGTCCTTAACCTTTTTCAAGACTTCGATCTTTTCTTCGATCTCTTTCTTAAGATCGCTGGGCACTTTTTCACCCAACTCTCTTAATGTTTTTTCGGTCGTGTAGATCAAATTGTCGGCGAGGTTCTTGGCCTCAATGGCCGCCTGCTTCTTCTTGTCTTCCTCGGCGTGCAGTTCGGCTTCCTTTTTCATCCTTTCAATTTCTTCCTTGGAAAGTCCGGTCGATCCTTCGATCTTGACCGACTGGGTTTTGAGCGTGGCCTTATCCTTGGCGGTGACGTTGAGAATGCCGTTGGCGTCGATGTCGAAGGTCACTTCAACCTGCGGCACGCCCCGCGGCGCCGGGGCCAGCCCGTCCAGAATGAATCTCCCCAAGGACTTATTGTCTTGAGCCAGCGGCCTCTCTCCTTGGAGGACGCGGATTTCGACCGACGTTTGGTTATCGGCCGCCGTCGAGAAGACCTGGGTTTTGGCCGTCGGCACGGTCGTGTTCTTAGGAATCAGGACCGTGTTGACGCTGCCCAGCGTCTCGATGCCCAAAGAAAGCGGCGTGACGTCCAAGAGCAGGACGTCACGGACTTCGCCCTGCAGGATGCCGGCTTCCACCGCCGCGCCAATGGCCACCACTTCGTCGGGGTTGATGGTCTGGTTGGGTTCCTTGTCGAAGAATTTACGAACCGCTTCCTGCATGGCCGGCATTCTCGTTTGGCCGCCCACCAGCACGACTTCTTCGATGTCTTCCGGCTTTAAATTGGCCTCCCGGAGCGTCTGGCCGACGAGGTCAATGGATTTATCGAGGTATTCCCTCACCAGGCCCTCCAGCTGGGTGCGGGTCATCTTGTAATAGAGGTGCTTGGGGCCGGCGCTATCCGAGGTGATGAAGGGCAGATTGATCTCTGTTTCCAGGCTGGAGGAGAGCTCGATTTTAGCTTTTTCGCCGGCTTCTTTCAGTCTCTGCAGAGACAGAGTGTCTTTGGACAGATCGATTCCCTGGTCTTTTTTGAAATTATCCACCAGCCAGCCGATAACTTTCTGGTCAAAGTCGTCTCCGCCCAGGTGCGTGTCCCCGCCCGTGGCTTTGACCTCGACGGTGTCAGCGCTGACGTCGAGAACGGAGATGTCGAAGGTTCCGCCGCCGAAATCATAGACGACGATCTGCTGATCCTTTTTCTTGGTCAGGCCGTAGGCCAGAGCCGCGGCCGTCGGTTCGTTAATAACCCTTTTAACGGCAAAACCGGCGATCTCACCCGCCACCTTGGTGGCTTTTCTTTGGGAGTCGTCGAAGTAGGCCGGACAGGTGATGATCGCTTCACTGATCTTTTCTCCCAACTTGGCTTCGGCGTCCTGTTTCAACTTTTGCAAAATCAGGGCGGAGACCTCCGGCGGCTTCAACCACTTGTCTCCCATCTTGACCTCCACGCCGCCGTCGCCGGATTCGCGAATTTCATAGGGCAAAATCTTTTTGTCCCTCTGGACTTCCGGATCGGAATAGCGGCGGCCCATCAGTCTTTTGATGGAATAGACCGTATTCTGAGGATTGGTTACGGCCTGTCTTTTGGCCAGAACTCCGACCAACCTCTCGTTGTTTTTGGTTAAAGAAACGACCGAAGGAGTGGTGCGGGCCCCTTCTTTGTTTTCGATAATCTTGGGCTCGCCCGCCTCGATGACGGCCATGGCGGAGAAAGTCGTGCCTAAATCGATGCCGAGTATCTTGGGCATAGTTTTGAGGAATTAATTAGTTAAATTAGTAATATATTTCGAAGACCGGCAAATTCCCATATTGGCCGGGATATCCGCAGTCTGATTTTCGGCGAGCGGGACTTTGGCCGATATTCGACCACTGGCCACACCCACGATTTTTCCCGTCTCGACCGAAAAGACCGGCGAACCGCTGGAGCCGTTATTGATGTGCGTATCGACCATAAAAAAGTGCAGCGAACCGTCGACGGCTTTTCGTTTTATCGCGCTGACGACACAATGGTTGGCCGCCAGGGTGATGCCAAAGCCCAGGATCATCAATTCTGTCGCCAAGGGGTAGCCTAAGAAGAGGACTTCCTCTCCTTCTTTGATTGTTTCGCCCTCGGGCTTACCAACGTTCACCGGGGAAAAAGTCATTTCCGGAGGAGCGATGATTTTCATCAGGGCCAAATCATTTTCCTCGTCTTTTTTTAATAATTCCAGCCGGTAGCCATCATAATAAACGATACCTTTTTCATCTGTTTTGCCGGGGACCATGACCCGAAGATGTTGTCTTTCGTTATCGGCGACCTGTTGGTAAACGTGGTTGTTGGTGATGAATTTACCGTCCGCCGAGATAACAAAGCCCGTGCCCCGGACGCTGCGTGTGGCCTGATTGTTGTCTTTGGGAATCAAGATTTCCAGCAAGACAATGGATTTTTTATTCTTCTCAATGATCTCTGAAATTTTCATTTTAAGACTTAGTGATTTTAACCTTCGCCGGCCTCAAGAGTCGATCTTGAATCAAGTAGCCCTTCTGGATTTCTTCGACGACGCGGCCGGCTTCTTGGTCTTTTGCTTCAATCTCCTCGACGACTTCGTGGAATTGCGGATCGAACGCCTGACCCAGAGATTCGATAGGGCTAATCCCCTGCTCTTTGAGGAAGCTTTCAAACTGGATTTTTATCTGCAGCAAGCCCTTGACGTACTCGTTGTTTTCCAGGTCTGCGGGCAGGTTTTTTTCGGCCAGATACAAATTGTCCAGCAAGGGCAGGACTTTCAGGATCATCTCCTCGTTGGCGTAGCCGATGAATCCCCTGAGGCGCTCGATTTCCTCTTTCTTGTAATTGAGAAAATCCGCCCTCGAACGCTGCCAGCCGGCCAGGTACTCGTCCCGCTGTTTTTTTAATTCTTCCAGCGGCTCTTCTGATGAGGTTGGGATGTTGTTGGTTTCTTCCGCCATCTTAAAATTCGGCCATTAATTTAGTCAAAGAATTGATCAGGCTGATGTTCTTTTTGTAGGCCATTCTTTTGGGTCCGGCCAGGGTCAGAGAGCCTTTTTGGCCGTCGGGCAATGAACAGGTGCAGGAAATCAGGCTCAGGTTTTTGGCTTTGGGCGAGGCGTTTTCTTGACCGATGGAGACACGGATGTTTTTTTTCATTTCGAAATCGCCAAAGCTGTTTTCGAAATCGCTAACGAAATCGGCAAAATCGGCAAAAAAATCATGATCGAGGAACTCCGGTTCTTTCACCACTCCTTCCCAGCCTTCCTTGAGTATGATCTCTTTGTCCGGCAGTCCGAAAAAGGCGATGTTCGAAGAGGAGCTGGCCAGAAAGCGGGTCAGTTCCAGGGCGAGCTTAAACAGGTCGCTTCCTTCTACTAATAGACTTTCGATCTGACCGACGGTCTTGGATTCGGGAATTTTCCCCTCAAAGATTTTATCAACAAAGTAACGGTAGGCTTTGTCCGTCGGCACGCGGCCCGAAGAAACAAAGGGTTGGGAAAGGTATCCCTCATCCGTCAGTCTTTCCATCTCGATTCGGAGCATGGCGGGCTTGATGCCAAAGTCGTGCTGTTTTTCTAGTTCCAAAGACGACACCGGCTGGGCCAAGGCGACGTAG
>JACQQI010000011.1 GCA_016207115.1 Candidatus Nealsoniibacteriota bacterium | reverse complement strand
GTTTTGAGCCAGTAATCTTCGGCTCCCAATTCCAAAACTTTTCTGATGTTGGCTTCTTCGCTGAGCGCCGTCAGGACGATGACGGGAGTCGCCGGGATGATGGATTTTTCCTTCAGGAGGTTGAGGACGTCAAAACCGGACAGCCCGGGCATGAGAACGTCCAGCAGAATCAAATCCGGCCGGTGCTCGGCAATTTTATCCAGGCATTCGGCCGCCTGAAAAACCGAAACGACCTCGTAGCCGTTCTGTTTCAAGGCCTGGGCCAGAATGTCCTGGTTGATCTTGTCGTCGTCGATGATTAAGATCTTGGGCATGTTTAATCCTTTCTCTCGACGATAATCGTACATTTCGTCACCAGGGCGGCCAGGGCACCGACGGCGGCCAGGACCGGGGCCAAAAAAGTTCCCACCAGGGCAAAAGTCAGGGGAAGCTCCATCAGCGTCTCGTGCTTTTCATTTTTGATGATGATGCGGCGGACGTTGCCTTCCCGGATCAGCTCCTTGACCTTTTTGACGATTTCGTCGCCCGAAACTTTAAACTCTTCTTTTCTTCTGCTTTGTTTGGTCATCTGAATGTTTAGTTAGCCTTAAGGGTTTCTCCGACCTTATTTCAGTTTAGCAGAAAACTGCCCCGGCGGCATCAGCACCGATAGAGATGGAGATCCCCTTCTTTTTGCGATTCGGCCCAGGTCGGAAAGGTGAAGTAGTTGGAAACGACCCGAGCTCCGGCTTTGAGCTCGCTCCTCAATTTCTTTTCCAGCCTTTTCATCATGTAGCCGACGCCGTAGACGGTCACGACGTCGAATCCGGACAGGTCTTCCTGCCAAAAGCTTTTCTGATGAATGGAAGCTTGTTTTTCGAGCCCGGCCCGGCGGATCTGCCGCCGGGATGACCAAGCTCGGAGAGGGTCGATCTCATAGCCCACCGCTTGGGCGCCGGCCCGGGCCAGGGCAATCACCAGGCGGCCGTCGCCCGAGCCCAAGTCAACGGCTTTCTCACCGGGCTCGATTTGGGCCAACGCCACCATCTTTTTCACCGCTTCTTCCCGGGTCGAAGCATAAAAGGCGCCGCCGGCTAAAATCGGCCGGAGGCTGCGACCAAACAGAAATAAAAGGAAGCCAAGGTCAAAGAACAAAAAGAGCCAGACGATTAAAAGAATGCCAACGCTGATCATTTTCGTGCACCGGCCGCGCTCTGGCCGGCTAAGCTCCCCGTACTCCAACAGATTTGCAGATTGAAACCGCCGGTCGGCCCCTCCACGTCGATGATCTCGCCGGCGAAAAAAAGATTATCGACTATCTTTGATTTCATCGTCCGATGATCAATCTCCGCCAGGCAAACGCCGCCGGTGGTGACGATGGCCGAATTAAAACCCAGCGGCCCGGTGGGCGTCATTTCCAGGCTCTTGAGGAGCTGGACCAGGCCGAGCCTCTCGGTCCGGGTGATGTGATTGACTTTCTTTTCCGGATCGATGCGGGACAACTTGACGATGACGGGGATCAGCTTGCGCGGCAAAAGATCGGCCAGAGAGTTTTTGAATGATTTGTTCTGATTGGCCTGAAAATCTCTCTGTATCCTTTCGTCTAATTTGGCGTGGTCCAGGGCCGGCTTCAGGTCGAGCATAATCTTGACTTCCCCTCTTTTTAACAGCTCCCCGACTTTTTGGCTGAGGTCGAGAACGATGGGGCCGCTCAGGCCAAAATGGGTAAAGAGGCATTCTCCGAATTCTTTCTTTTCTTTCCGGCCGGCCTGGAAAACGGTCATTTCTACGTTCTTTAGGCTCAATCCCTGCAGGGCCGGGACCCAGGCCTCTTTGATTTTTAAAGGCACCAGGGCCGGAGAGGGTTCTTTGAGGCGATGCCCCAGGTTTTTCGCCCATCTGAAGCCGTCTCCGCTCGAGCCGGTCGAAGGATAGGATTTGCCCCCGGTGCAGAAAATGTAATTTTCCGCCGTAATCTCTCGGTCTTTTAAGATGAGTTTTTTGATCCGCTGATCCGAAGCGTCAATCCTGACCACCTCGGCATTGTAAATAATGTCCACTTTGTTCTGAGTCAAGCGCCTGATCAGTGCCTTCAAGACGTCTTCGGCCCGGTCGCTCACGGGAAAGACCCTCTGGCCTCTTTCGATCTTGGTCTCCACGCCCAGGTCTTCAAAAAAAGCCCTGACCTCTTTGGGTCCAAAGACAGAAAAAGCGTGGAAGAGAAACTTTCCGTTCGGTCCATAGTTCTCCACCAGCTTCCTCAAATCAAACTCGGCGTTGGTCAAGTTGCATCGCCCCTTGCCCGTCAAAAGCAGTTTTCTGCCCGGTCTTTCATTCTTTTCGAGCAGGACAACTTTGGCGCCGGAGTCGGCCGCCCGAATTCCCGCCATCATTCCGGCCGGGCCGGCTCCGACGACGGCCACGTCGTAATTATCGTTCATTTTTTCATCCTACCACTTCGGAAAACTCAGTGTAAACAAAAAATCGCTCGCCGAGCGACTTTTAGAATATCTGTTACTTCCTTTTCTTCTTCCCGCCCCGGGGGCGGTGTTTCAAAGCAAACTTCTTGTGAAGTCGGCTACTGCGTCGGTGATTTTTGTGTTTTCTGTTTTTCACGTGATCTGTCGAGGACTCGGCCGGCCGTAGTCATGCCAGCCGCGCTTCGATTCCGGCTCAGCGTCGGATAATTCTCTTTCTTCCAGCGGCAGAGACGTCAGCCAAAGAATGAAGGGCCGGCGCAACTTGTCGATGGACCAATCTTCGTCCTTGAAGAGCGAGGCCTTCTCGGTCCGGAAACGAGAAAGCACGGCCAGGGTGGACCGCAGATCCCGGGGGGACAATCGGTTATGCTCGGACAAGAATTGTTGTTTTTTGGTCATCATTAAAGTAAAAACAACTCTCGGTCTCTGCTTTCATGATACGCTGATTTTATGCAGAAATCAAGCCTTTTCGTCGCTGAGCTGCGCGCGCAGATGGTTGATCTCTTCTTTGTAGCCTTCCACCTCTTTCTTCAGTTCCACCATTCTCAGCTCCCGTCCCACGGTCAGCTGCTGCAGCGTCTCTAAATCCTCAATTCTTTTCTGCAATTCCTTGGTTCTTTCTTTCACCTTTTCTTCGAGGCTGGCCCTCTCCTGCTCCAGTTCTTCGGTCCGACTCCGGACTTTCACTTCCAGAGCCAGCTGTTCCGTTTCCAGATCTTTTTTGGCCTTGACCAGCTCCAGGGTCCTTTTCTTTAAAAGGCCGGTGGTCAAATTGGAGACCAGCCCGATCAAGTAGAAAGTAGAAATGACAAAAAGCAGGTTGGCCAGGACGTAATTCGCGTTTTGATAAAGATTGACGCCCAGGGGAAAGTAGGCGTGGAAGGGAATCAGGCCGAAATAGGGCAGCAGAACGAGGAGAGCGTAGCCCAGGCTGGCCGCCGTGCAAATCAGGACGGCCCGGCGCCGGGAAAAGAAAATGTTGGTGAAGACGATGGGAAAAAGGAAAAACATGCCCCCCAGCCACTCGGCCCCGCCGGCCGAGTAGACGATCAGGGAAATCAGGGGCATCTCGATCAGGATGTCGTAGAAGAAATAGAGATTGTTGATGGCCGATGGCGTCCTCTGCCGCTGGACCAGGTAGCGGAAAATCAAGCTGGTGGCCAGCCAAATGACCAAATAGATGATTGCCCAATTGGCCCGGGTGAAAAACGGAATCAAGCCGCTGACTTTCAGAAAGATCACGGCGGTCAAGAACAAGGTCAGGGAACCCTCTCGGAGAACGAAGGTCGCCTTGATCCGGGCCAGAGCATCTTTTAATTCTTCTTTCTCGTCCATGTCAATTTTTCTTGTCTAACTTGTCGAGGCCGATGACCTTGACGCTGAAATAGACAACTCTCCGTTCACGATCGTAATCGCTATGAACGCGGCTTAGCAAGTTTTTCACGGCACTCGTCTAATTCCTTCTTTAATTCAATCATTCTTAATTCTCGGTCAACCACTAGCTTATTGAATCTTCCCAGGTCTTCCAGTTTTTCCTGCAATTCTTTGGTCCTTTCTTCAATCTTTTCTTCGAGGCTCTTGGTTAAATCTTGTAATTGTTTAGTCCTTTCTTCCACCCTGATCTCTAAGACCGCTTTCGCCTCTTCCAGCTCTTGCTTGGTTTTTTTCAATTCCGCTAATTCCGCTTCGCGTTTTTCTTTGACCTCCATCAAGGAAAAATCTCGCCTGATCAGCATTTTGGCAATGCGGTCCAATTCAATAATGATTTTTTCTTTATCGGCTTGATCGCCGCCAACATCAAACGCCGCCTTCTGTGACTCGGATTTTTTAAGCCCTTTAATCTTTCCCTTGATTGAATCCATTTATTCTCCCAAGACCATTAAAGTCATGGTTTCGTTATGGAAAACGGAAAAGCATTTTGGACCGACCTCTCCGGCGAGGGGCGCCAATTCTCCGTAAGTATAGAAACCAATCACCGGGACATCTTTTCCCAAAACTTCCTGAATGGCCGTAATTTCTTCTTGAGTCCGGATGCCCTGGCCCAATAATTTGCAACGGGCCATACAGTCAAAAATAAAAACCGCGGACGGCTTTCTTCCTCCGAGCTGGTCCAGAGCCCCTTTAGCCGCCTCCCGGGCGGCCAGAATGGCTTTGTCGGGATCTCCCAACATCAATCGGATCTCGGAGCCTTCGGGGATCTCGGCGGCACAGGTGATCTCGCCTTCCTTGCTGGCGATGACCACGTCGCGAATCAAAAGCTCTTCCGACCCCTCAACGCTCATGCCCAAAGGATAGGTATAAGCCATCTTGGCGATGGGTTCTTTAACCAATTCCTCGGCTTTTTTCCCGAAGTAATCTTCATAAACGGAAAGGGCCGGACGATCATTGACCTTGATTATTTTCGAACCCTGAGCTTTGGTCACCTTCATCGGCAGGCCGATTGGCTCCCAGCCGTGCCGAACTCCAACGCCAAAGGAAAATTCACCGGAAAAACCAATGCCGATCACGGCATTCGTCATGATTTGATCGTTGTAATACTGGAAAGTCTTTTTAAAGAGAAAATCGTCTCCGGCCGAACCGCCCACGATCGGCAAGTTTCTGCCCAAGACTTCCTGAAAGCCCCGGACAACGGCGGCGCCGTTTTCGGCCAAGCCGTCCAAAAAGGCCATGAGCAAGGATAGTTCCTTGGTTGATTTTTCTTTTACTTCTTTGGCCGCGGCCACCCCGGCCGCATGAGAATCCTTGTCTGTGCCAAAGCCAATGCCGATGACAAAGTCGATATTGTCGGCGCTCAGGGCCATGACCGCCACCCGTTTTGAGGTCGGGCCAGCGGTCGTGATTTCACCCGAATCGCTGCAGCCAACCAGAGGAACCTCTTTGGAAACGGATCGGACGCCGCTGATCATCTTTTCCTGATCATAACTAACCGAGGAGAAAACGACGATCAATTCGGCCTGTCCGCCGACTTTGTCCAGGGCCTGCCGACAGGCCAAAGAACCGGCTTCGAAAGGATCTTTATTATCACTGATACCGACGGCTGTTTTTATCATGGTTTTAAGGTTACCTTTTTATCCTGACTTTGACTCATCTTGTTTTAATTTACTGATTTCTTTTTTTAACTCGACCATTT
>JACQQI010000010.1 GCA_016207115.1 Candidatus Nealsoniibacteriota bacterium | reverse complement strand
CTCTTGACCGTCGGAGGATAAAGACCGCGATATTTCTTCGTGGCCAGGATTTTTTCAGCCAATTTATCAGGCAATGTTTTTTCTTAAAATCTCAATTAATTTGCTATAAACTCTCAAATTGTGTATCGTCGCCAGCCTCCAGGCCAGAGAATCACCGATCTTAAAGAGATGATAGAGATAGGCCCGGGAGTGGTTTCGGCAAAGTCGACAGTCGCAGAATTGGTCAACGCGCTTTGAATCAACCCGATATTTTGCTTTGTCGGGATAGAAAAAACAAAACAGCTTTCTCGGATTGGTCTTTAAAACATTGACTCGACCAGGGTCTTTGGTCCAGGTATAGAGTCTTTTGTGGCGGGCTTCTCGGGTGGGAATGACGCAGTCAAAAATGTGATAGCCGACTTTAAAGGAATTGATAATATCCCAGGGATAACCCACGCCCAGGGCAAACTTGGGTTTATCCTCGGGCAGCTGTGAGATAATGAATCGGGCCGTCTCAATATCTAGATTTCCCTCTTTGTCGGCGGTCCAGCCGCCCCAACCGTAGCCGTCAAAGCCAATCTTAACCAGCGCCTGGGCGCATTTCCTCCTTAATTTTTTATCTGATCCGCCCTGAACCACGGCCAGCAACAGGGGTCTGGCCCCTGTTGGAATTTTCCTCTTCTTAAGTTGTTTCTCGTATTCGGCTTTACAGCGTCTAGCCCAGTCAATGGTTCTTCTGACGCTCGTTTCATAATCTTTTCGGGTGGCTTTTTTACCCGGACAATCATCAAGGCAGATAATAATATCCGTCCTTAGGTCCATTTGGACCCGGATGGATTTTTCTGGAGTAAAAAAGTATTTTTTCTCCTCTCCCAGAGACCCTTTGTAAAAGATGACGCCGTGGTCGTCAACCCGGCCAAAGGATTTGTCTTTGTAGATCAGAGACAAAAGCTGCCAGCCGCCCGAGTCGGTAATGGCCAGACCCGGCCAGTTCATGTAATTTTTTATGCCGCCGGATTTTTTAATGACGGCCAAGCCAGGCTGGGACAATAAATGGTAAGGGTTGAGGATCAGGCCTTCGATACCGGCCTTAATCAGGTCCTGGCTGTCTAAGCTCCGGATGACGGCCCGCGTGGCGTCGGGGAAATAAACAGGGAAGCGCAGGATTTTCTTCCCGATCTTGATCTGTTTTAAGTAGGGCATAGCATCTCCAATCTAGCAGTTTTAACCTGTTTTTGCTAGGATAAGGGAACCTTAGCCTCGCTTGGGCGAGGTAGAGGTGATTTCTCGGCCGATGTAGCTTAGTGGCAAAGCAGCGGTTTCGTAAACCGCGGACGACAGTTCGATTCTGTCCATCGGCTCTTGACAAGTATTTTTTCGTGTTTCATAATAGCCTCACTTCATGAATCCACAGGAGGTGACACATGAAACTGTACGTGGCGATGGATGATTCTTCGCAGGTCTTGATGATTTCGACTCGTCCACCCGATAAATTATCGGGTTTGATATACGAGATTGATGTCAGGGCTGGAGTCGTGGCGTCCATCAAGGACGTTGAGGGTAGGAGCTTTAACTACCTTCGGCTGGCTTCTTCGAAAAGTATTCAGCTCGCCGGACTCTTCGATGCGAATAGTATCCTCAACGTGTAGTGAGATAAAACGCCTACCTCGGAGACAGTAGGCGTTTTCGTTTAAAAAAGATCTTGACAATAGTTCTTGACGCTGTTAAGAATAAACTATCTTTAAAAAGAAAATAATTCATCTCTGCCTTTGATGGAGAAAAGTAACCGGTTTTGTCCCAAAGCGAGTCGGGGAAAGTGCGAGCCCGGCGGGCAACGAAATCGGCGAACGAGCTCCGGAGGCGGCGGCCGAAGAAAGTTCTAATTTGGTTAGAACAATTAGGATCCGGCGGTTGGTGACCGCAGACAAAATAACCCCATGAGCCGCTCCGCGTGAAAAGGAGAATCAGGGTGGTACCGCGAGAAAAGCCTCGTCCCTGTCCAGAGAACATCTGGCTAGAGACGAGGTTTTTGTTTTCGTAAAAACCTCGAGGAGGCAGTCAAATCCCCGTAGCTCAGCGGATAGAGCACCGACGCGACGGCGTAATTGGAGGTCGAGGGTTCGAGTCCCTCCGGGGATATGGGGGTGCGTTTTCCGCGCACCCCTTTTGCTTTTGACCGTTTCCCTGTTTTACCTTTACTCGTTTTTCTGTTAGAATTAGCCTGAATTAACCCGTTTTGAGATGAAAACGATTAATTCCGACATCGAAGTCTTGAAAACTAAATACCGCCAGCTGGCGGACTGTCTTTGACGTTGCCCAGAAAGAAAAGAGGATCAAAGATCTGGAGCTAGAATCAGCGGGACCGTCTTTCTGGCAAAACCCGCAAAGGGCCAGTCAGGCTCTTCAAGGGCTCGCGGCTTTGAAAACCGACGTGAGCGCTCTCAGAGAGATAGAGAAAGAAATCCAAGAGATTGAAGAAATGAGCAGTCTCTTCGATCAGGATTCTTCGCTGAGCGCGGAACTGCAGGAAAAGATGACTCGTCTCGGCCAAAGGCTGGATCAGGAAGAACTCAAGACGTTCTTGACGGGGAAATACGATAGCTTCCATGCCCTTCTCTCTTTGATGGCCGGGGCCGGGGGCCAGGACAGCCAGGACTGGACGACCCTACTTTTGCGCATGTACCAGCGCCATTGCGAAAGACAGGGCTGGAAAACCCGAATCTTAGAACAATCTTTCGGCGAAGCGGGCGGGCCCGAAGGTCGGATCGGCACCAAATCCGTGACCCTTGAGGTTCAGGGAGACCGGGCTTACGGATTATTAAAAGGGGAGGCGGGCGTGCACCGTTTGGTGCGACTTTCGCCTTTTTCGTCTCAGGCTTTGCGTCATACTTCGTTTGCCCGGGTGGAAGTCATTCCCGAAATCGAAGAAGCTCAAGAAGTAGAGATCCGGCCCGAAGACCTGCGGATTGAGTTTTATCGAGCCTCGGGTCCGGGCGGACAGAACGTCAATAAAAGGGAGAGTTCAGTGAGAATCACCCATTTGCCGACCGGCCTGGTCGTGGCTTGTCAGGTGGAGAGATCTCAGGGAGAGAATCGCCGCAAAGCCCTGGCCTTGCTGACGTCCAAGCTCGTGCGGCTCAGGGAAGAAGAGAGAGAAAAGGAGACCAGTCAATTAAAGGGAAAGAAACAATCGGCCAGCTGGAGCAACCAGACCAGGAATTACGTTTTGCATCCTTATAAATTAGTCAAAGATTTGCGGACCGGAGTGGAAACCAGCCGGGTGGAGGAAGTTCTGGACGGCAAATTGGATCAATTCATCGAGGCCGAGATGAAGCTCGGCGCTCACCAAGATGATCAAATTTCAAGACGTCAGTAAAATCTATCCCGCCAATCATTTGGAAAAAAATCAGGTCGTGGCCCTGAAGGACGTTTCTTTCGAGATCAAAGACGGGGAATTTATTCTGGTGGCCGGCAAGTCCGGCGCGGGCAAGACGACGCTGATCCGGCTTTTGATTGGCGAAGAGAAGCCGACCAAGGGCCGCGTTTTCTTCGGCGACCTCGAAGTCCACAAGATTAAAAGAGGCCATCTGTCCCAGTTGAGGCGGCGCCTGGGCGTGGTTTTTCAAGATTACAAGCTCTTGCCAAAGAAGACGGTTTCTGAGAACATTGCCTATGCTTTGGAGGTGACGGGCGCCAGCGAAGAGCAGATCAAGAGCGAAGTGCCCAAAGTGCTCAAAATCGTCGGCCTGGAGCACTGCGTTCAGCATTTTCCATCGGAGCTGTCCGGGGGAGAAAAACAAAGGGTTTCCATTGCCCGGGCCTTGATCCACCGACCCGAAGCCATCCTGGCCGATGAGCCCACGGGCAATCTCGACCCTTACCACACCTGGGATGTCATCAAGCTTTTGGTCAAGATCAATCAGCTGGGCACAACCGTGATTCTGGCCACCCACGATCAGGAAATCATTAATAACCTGGAGAAAAGGGTCATCAGCCTGGAGAAGGGTCGGATCATCGGCGACAAAGAAAAAGGCAAATTCATTATCTGAGATGTTTATTTCTTTAAAAAGAATTCTGCGGGGTGGCCTTCTGAACTTCCGGAGAAACCAAGGATTAGCCGGGGTGACGATTTTTGTCATGGTCTTGACCATTTCCTTGATGACCTCGATCTTTTTGTTCCGGGGCATGTCGAGCTTTCTCATGGATTCTCTGGAGAAGAAGTTCGACATCTCAGTCTACTTCAAGGAAGATTCGCTGGAGACGGAAATCCTCAAAACCAAGGATCTGCTCCTGGAGTTGCCTGAAGTCAAAGCCGTAGACTACATCTCTCGGGATCAGGCCCTGGAGATTTTCAAAGAAAAGAACAAAGACAACCAGACGATCAGCCAGGCGCTCGACGAAGTAGGGGACAATCCTTTTTCGGCCTCTCTGAACATCCGGGCCGGCAGCCCGTCCAATTACGAGACGGTCAATCGCTTTTTGCAGAACACGCGCTTCGAGAGCCTGATTGAGAAAGTTGATTACTACCAGAGAAAGCCCGTCATCGAAAGTTTCTATTCTCTGATCGACAACCTACAGAAGACCGGGCTGGTGCTGACCCTAGTCCTGGCCTTCATCGCTTTTTCCCTGACTTTTGTGACCATCCGCTTGGCCATTTACAATGCGTCGGAGGAGATCGGCATCATGCGGCTGGTGGGAGCCTCTAATTGGTTCATCCGCGGTCCGTTTCTTGTCCAGGGGATCATCTGCGGCCTGCTGGCTTCCTTGATCAGCCTGATCCTGTTCTTGGCCCTGAGCTACTCTCTTTCTCCCAAGATCCTTTATCTCACTTCGGGTTTCAGTCTCTCCCACTATTTTATTGGTAATTTCTTCACCGTCTTTGCTCTGCAGATCTTGAGCGGGGCCGGCCTGGGCGTCTTTTCCAGCCTGATTGCCATTCGGAGATATTTGGACAAGTGAAAAACAGAAAAATTCCGGGGTCATCTAATGGTAGGAT